>JACCSM010000238.1 GCA_013698525.1 Rubrobacteraceae bacterium | reverse complement strand
GAGAGGGAACGGGCCAAGTGACCTCGCCGGCGATGCCCAAGGCCTCCCGGCTGGTGGCCAGGACGCCTAACTTGGGACAGGAACGCAGCAGCGTCTCGGCGAGGGTGGCGCAGGCGTCGATCAGGTGCTCGCAGTTGTCCAGAACCAGCAGCACCTTCCTGGATCCGAAGTAGTACGAGAGCGCCTCAGTCGGCGAGCGGCCCGGCTGCTCGCGAATACCTAAAGTGGAGGTCCCCGCCTGTGGCACGAGGGAAGGATCGGCCAGCGACGCCAGTTCCACCAACCACACACCGTCCTCGAATCCTTCTACCAGCTCGCCCGCCGCCGCCAGAGCCAGCCTCGTCTTGCCGCAACCACCCGAGCCAGTTAGCGTTAGCAAGCGGGTATTCTCCAGCAACCGCTTTACCTCGACCAGCTCCTTCTCCCGTCCGACGAAGCTGGAGAGCTCCAGAGGCAGGTTGTTAGGCGGGCTCGCGTCCCGACGCTCGCCGGGGACAGCGACCAGCCGGCCGCGATCGTTTTCTCGGGCCTCACGGGGCGGATGCGTCGCATCGGGCATCGGGTTTGCTCCCAAAGGTACTTGCCGCTAGCTGGGGAATTGTAGCCGCTGGGCGACAGAACTTGAAGGGCAGGTTTTCCAACTTTTCCTCCGAACGGGGTACAGACATGTGTAGCGTCCCTGTGGCGAGGTCTCAGGGGCCGAGCCTTACAAGACTTCGGCCCCCTCCTTGTTGCCCCTATTCACCCGAGTGCGTGGAAGGATACTTCTCGGAACGCTGGATGCAAAATCCTGCATATCCTCGCCCTCATCGGGCAGTCTGAGCTTGTTCACGACGCTGCGATGCATACAAAACAACACAACATGTAGTAGTGCTGGATAAAGTTGCAGGAAACGCAATGAAAGGGCCAGACGTGGTTCGCCTCTTCTGGAGGCGGCGTACGGGGAGACGAGGCCGAGGGTCGTGTTAGGGCGTAGAGCGTAGGAGGCTGGCTACGCTGCGGGCGTCTTCGGCCTTGATGTTAAGCTCTGCCCCTGCGTTTGCCTCCGCGTTCTCTTTCCCGGACACGGTTTTCCTTTTTGTCACTCTGTTCTCTCTTCGGCGCGTTGCGGAGGTTCTGGGGAGAAGGCGCGGTGGCCGGTTATGGCCTGCCCCACTATGAGGGTGTTGACGTCGTTCGTGCCCTCGTAGGTGTAGACGCCCTCGATGTCGGCCATGTGCTCCATCACGCGGTAGTCGAGCAGGATGCCGTTGCCCCCGAGTACTTCGCGCGCCGTGGCCGCGATGCGGCGCGCCTTGGCGACGTTGTTCATCTTGAACATCGAGACCGTCGCCGGATCCAGCCCTCCAGCGTCCTTGAGGCGCCCGACGTGGATGGAGAGGAGCTGGCTCAGTGAGATCTCATTGACCATCTCGACGAGCTTCTGCTGGACGAGCTGGAACGAGGCTATGGGCCGCCCGAACTGCTCCCGCTCCCCTGCGTAGGCCAGGGCCGTCTCGTAACAGTCAGCAGCCTGCCCGAGCCCGTCCCACCCCACGCCGTAGCGCGAGTGCGTGAGAATCGACAGGGTGGCGCCAAGGCCCGTTGCTTTCGGCAGCCTGGCGCTCTCTGGTACGTGGCAGTCTTCGAGTGTAATGTGCGTCTGCCAAGCGGCGCGCTGGGAGGCCTTGCGGGGGAGGACATCGGCCTGGAAGCCTGGATTGTCGGTCTCGATCAGGAAACCGGAGATCTTACCGTCATCGGTCCTGGCCCAGATCACGGCCACGTCCGAGAAGGAGGCGTTGCCGATCCACTTCTTCTCACCGTTTAGCACGTAGCCGCCGTCCTTCTCTACGGCCGTCGTGCTAAGGGAGCCAGGATCGCTCCCTGCCTCTGGTTCTGTCAGGCCGAAGCACCCGATCTTCTCGCACTTCGCCATGGGCGGCAGCCAGCGCAGCTTCTGCTCCTCGGATCCCAACTCGTTTATGGTCGTCATCGCGAGCCCGCTCTGGACGTGCAAGAAAGTAGCCAAGCTCCCAGACCCGCGCGCCAGCTCGGCTATCCCGAGGCCGTAGGCCACGTTGTTCCAGCCGGCGCAGCCATACTCCCCAGAGAGGGTGCCGCCAACGAGGCCGAGCTCCCCGAGGCCTGGTAGGAGCCCGAAAGGGAACTGCGCCCTGTCCCAGTGGTCAGCCGCGACCGGTATGACCTCGCGGTCAACGAAATCGCGGACCAGATCCCTCACCCGCTTCTCCTCATCCGAGAGCAGACTGCCGGCGTTTATGAGGTCAACAGGCCGTTTCTCCCGCTGCGTTAGCTCCGACGTAGTTGTCATGTCCTCAGGCTCTCCTCTGCGCTCCGACTCCGGACGCCACCCAGCGTCCCCTCGGAGAGAGCATAGGTCCTGCCTACAACAAGGTCAATCTAAGGGTGATGGCTTTCACGTTCCCAGGTTGCCCGTGATGCCGGTCCCTCGGCCGCTTGTCGAGGCGGGCGTGGGACAGCATCTTCAGAACCCTCTTGCGGGCCATTTTTGGGATCACCGGCATAATGGGTAGAATAGTGTGACCGAATACAGACCGGTGGCGCTGGCCGCCGGGTGAATCTCTCCGAGGAGGAACACTAGATGAGCGAAGGCAAGACAGGCAACCGCGGTTCCGATGCTCCGTCACAGATGGCGCCGTTCGATGTGTGGGCGGAGTGGATGCAGGCGAACATGGGACCTATGACTGCGACGCCGGGCACGAGCGTACCCTGGCTCATGATGCCGGGTGTGAGGACAGGAGAGGAGACCGCGGAGTTACCCGAGGGGGCCGTGCGGAACGACCCCTTGCTCTCTACCGTCGAGAAGCTGTGGGACGCCAACCCCATGCAGAGCGTTTTGCCCATTGACTGGATGGAGATCACACGCTCCCTCCAGACCCTCTGGGCGCGCGAGATGTCCGACCCCGCGCGCGCTATGGAGCGGGCTACGGACTTCAACGCCAGGCTGTTCGGCGCCACGATGAAGAGTTGGCAGGAGGCAACATACCGTTTCTGGGGCCTCCAGACATCGCAGGATAACGAAGAGGGTCGTACCGACAAGCGGTTCTCGGCGCCTGACTGGGAGCAGAATCCATACTACGAGACCCTCAAGGCGTCTTACATGCTCGCCTCGGAGTACCTGCTCGAGGAGGCGGAGGAGACCAATGGTGAGGACACCGCCGAGCAGCGGCGCCTGAAGTTCCACCTCAAACAGTTCGTAGATGCCATGGCCCCGGTCAACTATCTGCTTACCAACCCAGCAGCCCTAAAGCGGGCTTTCGAGACAGGGGGAGCCAGCCTCGCCGAGGGTGCCCGCAACCTGCTCGCGGATCTGCAGGAAGGCCGCATGAGCATGACCGACGCCAACGCCTTCCAGCCAGGAGAGAACCTGGCGATCACGCCTGGCAAAGTCGTCTACCGCAACGAGCTCATAGAGTTGATCCAGTACGAGCCGACCACGGACAAGGTCCACGAGACGCCGGTGATGTTCATACCGCCCTGGATCAACAAGTACTACATACTCGATTTGCAGCCGAAGAACAGCTTCGTCAAATACCTGGTCGACCAGGGCTACACGGTGTTCATGATCTCCTGGAAGAACCCTGACGCCTCGATGGAAGACACTCAGTTCGAGGAATACATGACAAAGGGGCCGCTCGCTGCTGCCGAGGTCGTGAGGGATATCACCGGGGCCGAGAAGGTCAACCCCGTCGGCTACTGCGTAGGGGGGACGCTGCTCGCGATCACACTCTCCTGGCTCTCCGCCGGCGAAGACGAGAACCCCTTCGGCCCGCCGACGTTTATGGTCGCGTTGCACGATTTTACGGAGGTGGGGGACACCGGGGTCTTCATCGACGAGCCGCAGATAGAGTTCATGGAGCAGCAGATGCTCGAGCGCGGGTATCTGGATAACCGCAAGATGGCCAACATGTTCAATTTGCTCCGCTCCAACGACCTGATCTGGTCCAACGTCGTCAACAACTACCTCCTCGGCCAGAAACCTCCTGCCTTCGACCTCCTGTACTGGAACTCGGACGGCACGCGCATGGCCCGCGACGCCCACAGCTTCTACCTGCGCAACACCTACCTGGAGAACAACCTCATAGAGCCTGGCAAGGTGGAGATAAAGGGCCGCCCCATAGACCTCTCCAGGATCGAGGGCGACATCTACGCCGTAGGGGCCGAGAAGGACCACATCGTCCCCTGGGCCTCGGCGTGGAAGATCTCCAGGCTCGCAAACGGCACGACCCGCTTCACCCTCGCCAACTCGGGCCACATAGCTGGCATGATCAACCCTCCATCCAAGGGCAAGGGACGCTACTGGGCGACCGAGAACGGCGGCGCCTTCGATACCTCCGCGGACTGGCGTGAGAACGCCAAAGAGCACGAAGGCTCCTGGTGGGAAGACTGGAGCAGGTGGCTCGATGACCAATCAGGAGAGCAGGTAAACCCACCCGAGATGGGCAGCGAAGCCTACCCACCGATAGAAGACGCCCCAGGCACCTACGTGAAGGAAAAATAAGATTGTAAGGATTCAGGTATCAGGAAGTTCTGACGGCTGACGTGGAGCACGCCCCGCTCCAGACATCACCCGGAGTGGGCGCCGCTCCGAAGAGAAAAAGCTGAGATGCTGAAGTGCTAACAAGCTGCCGTAGGCAGCGTGCTGACCAGCGCGCTAGTAGGGAAGGCTGGAGCCTTCCCTACTAACGCTTTACAACCAGCCTTTTCGTTCGGCCAGGCGCGCCGCCTCGACGCGGTTACGCGTCCCGAGCTTCTTGATGGCCGTAGAAAGATAGTTGCGCACGGTACCTTCTGAGAGGTAGAGCCTGGCCGCTATATCTTCTATCGTTGCTCCGCCCTCCGAAGCTGCAAGCGTCTCTCGCTCGCGTTCCGTGAGAGGGTTGTCACCCTCGCTCAGGGCGGCCGCTGCCAGGGCGGGGTCGACCACCCGCTCACCTTTCATGGCCCTGTGAATTGCCTTGGCCAGTTCGGAGGCCGGGGCGTCCTTGAGCAGGAACCCGGCAGCACCGCTCTCCATGGCCCGCCTGAGGTAACCAGAGCGCCCGAAGGTCGTCAGGATGACCACGCGGCACGAAGGCAATCGCTCGTGAAGGACGGCCGCCGCCTCGAGGCCGTCCCCGCCGGGCATCTCTATGTCGAGGAGCGCCACGTCTGGAAGGGTATCCAGTGCGGCGGGGAGTATCTCGTCCCCGCGCGATGCCTCGGCGACGATCTCGATGTCATCCTCGAGGGAGAGCAGGGCAGAAAGCGCGCCGCGCACCATCGCCTGGTCCTCCGCCAGGAGCACGCGAACGGTCATCGAGGCCAATCTTCGCCGGTGACGCTACCATCCAGACCCGGTTCAGGCCCTTTTGACTGCGCCGCGCTGCTGGCCGCAGGCAGGCTGACGTGCAGGCGGAACCCGCCATCTGGCGGCGAACCGGTCTCGACGCGGCCGGCGAAGGTTGCAACGCGTTCGGCGAGCCCCGAGAGGCCGTTGCCCGAGGCACCTCCGTTGCCCTCCTGAGAACCCTCTCCGTCGTCGCTTATCTCGGCGTAGATCTCCTCGTCCTCGCGCGCCACAAGGATCTGGCAGTGTCTGGCGCGGCTGTGTCGGATCACGTTCGTTGCACCCTCGCGCACCGCCCAGGCGAGGACGGCGTCGACGGCGTTCGGTAGCACGCCGGCTTCGTTCTCTATCTTGCAGAAGATACCAGCCGCATCGAGCATCTCTCCCGCGCCGGCGAGCTCCTCTACTAGCGTGGGCTGCCGGTAGCCGGCGACGGCCTCGCGGACCTCGCGCAAGGCCTGGCGCGCGACGCCTTCGATGTCGTGGACTTCCGTTGCTGCCTTCTCCGGTGCGGCGGGAAGGAGTCTTCCGGCCAGTTCGCTCTTTAGCGTGATGAGGGAGAGGCTGTGGCCGAGGAGGTCGTGCAGATCTCTGGCGAAGCGCAACCTTTCTTCGCTGACGGCCAGGCGGGCGAGCTCTTCCCTCGCCGACCGCAGCTCCGCGACAACGGCGACCTGGCGGACGAAAGCGGTAGCCCACAGGCCTAACACCACCGTCGGTAGCACGAGCCACGCCATTCCAGAGACGAGGCCGAGCGCCAACGTGGTGACCGCCAGACCCGCGATCGCCACATAGGCGTCCCTGGTCAAAAGCATTATCCCGGCGGCGACGTTGACGTGGAAGAAGAGCACGCGCCACTCGCTGCCCAGGGTGAGATTGAGCACGATCGCCACTACGGCCAGGAACGCTATCGCCGCCCGGCGCTTGCGCACCTCGGAAGGCTTTGCGGATGCAGACCAGAGCGGTTCTTGCATCCAGATCAGCCACAGGAACACCCCGGCGAAGAGCGCAGCCCCACCTAGAGCGAGCGATACCCGCGCGGGCGTAGGGTCTGAGGTGAGCACGGCCCGGATCGGGTAGATGAGAAAGACCAGCCCGAACAGCGGGCCCAACAACCGCCCGCCCCGCGGGAAACGAAAGATTCTGCCACCTGCCGGAGGGCTGTCGCCCTGTACTCTCTCATTCACGAGATCTCGAACCCCCTGAGGAGACCCCCGCAATCAGTGCGATTGTATTACTATCGGTCACGCCGCGCGACGGAGCGCGGTCCTTCCTGGGGGTGAAAGCAACAGCGCCAGGACCGCCACGAGACCCACCAGCATAACGCGGTGGTAGATAGTGTTCAGGTCCGTGGACGGGCCGGCCCCAGCGGCCAGAGCGCCCATACCCAGCAGGACACCTCCAAGGGCAATCGCATGGGCCGTGAAGGCAGCCGTCCAGGTCCAGTTCGTGCGGGTGAGCAACGCGAAAGCGCCGAACAACAGTGCCAACCCGCAGAGGCTTTCGACGATCGCAGCCGGGAGTATCGTGGGTTCGGCAAGGACCGCGAATCTTAGCGAAATACGCAAGCCAAGGTGCAACAAAGCGCCGAAGAAGAAGGTAACGGCGTAGATGACGGAAAGGACACCGACCGCCGTCGCAACGCTGGTCCTACTGTGGATATTATGCTGTTCGACCATGGTTACTCCTCTCTACGAACAAAAAGCTGACAAGCTGAAGTGCTGAAATGTTGACCAGCGCGGGTTGGTGAAGGTGAATCCTTCACCAACCCGCTGTCAAAGATCGGCCACCGCAGGGATGACCTCGCTGCCGATCACCTCGAGCGGCGTGATCCTGTCTACGTTCGGCACGAAGCCGATCACCGTCTCGACCCCCATACCGGAGAGCCAGCGCAACTGCCCGATCAATTCGTCCACCTTCTCGCCGCTCTCACCGACGTCGAAGGCGAAAGCGCAGGTCTTCTCGATCTCCTCGTAATCCCTGACCTCTGTCTCGCAGTGCCTCCGCAACACGCCGAGCTTGTCCGGCACCTGCGGGCCGGGACGCAGGCTGCAGGCGTCGGCGTAGCGCGCGACCAGGCGCAACGTCTTCTTCTCTCCGTCGCCGGCGATCATGATCGGGGGGTGGGGCCTGCTAATGCTCTGCGGTAGGTTCAAGGGGCGTTCGAGCTGGTAGTGCTTCCCCTCGAAGGGCCGCTCGTCTCCGCGATCGCCGCTCCACATCCGCAGGGCTATCTGGACCGTCTCCTCGAGCATCTCGAAGCGCTCCCTCTGTGGCGGGAAGGGGATCCCGAGCCCGTGCGTCTCCTCCTCGTAGTGGCCCGAGCCGACGCCGAAGCAGGCACGCCCGCCGGAGAGTACATCCAGGGTGCTTACGGCCTTCACGAGGACGGCAGGGTGACGGGAGTGCACCCCGGACACCATCGCCGTGAGTCCTATCCTCTCCGTGTTGGCCGCCAGGAACGCGAGCGTCGAGTAACACTCCGGTTCGTTCGCCTCTGGGCCGCCCATGATCGGATGCTGCCAGACATGGTCGGCCACCCCGATGCGGTCGAAGCCAGCTTCCTCCGCGACCCTGCCGATATCCGCGATGTTCCTACCGAACCGCTCCGGCCCTCCTGTCCAGTCGAAGCTGTTGAGCTGCACTCCGAGCTTCATGCTTGCCCGCTCTGGTCTTGCATCGTACCTCCTCTGACGTTCCTATCAGGTTCTCCAGAGGAGTGTAAGGACGCGGCGTGGTCTCGGGTAGTGAAGATCGTCCTGGTTTCCGGGTGACGGATGTCATAGCGCAGCGCGTAAGACCTGGGACCTTACGCGCTGCGAGCTGTCAGCCAGGGTCTGCGCACGCGATAGCTGAAATGCTGACTAGCTGAAGTGCTGACAAGCGCCCGACAGGGCGCGTGCTCACCCGCCGGAGCGGCTACCCAGCCAGTCGCTGACCTTGGGCCAGAGACCTTTTTTGGCGCCGCGGCCGGTCATAAGGCCGACGTGGCCGGCGTCGAGGACGAAGAACTCCTTGTCCTCACTGCTGACGAGGTTCATCGTGGCTTCAGCCTGCGGAAGGGTGCAGATGTGGTCCTTCTTGCCGGCGATGTTGAGGAGCGGGATCTCTATGTTCGAGAGGTCGACGCGGCGGCCCCGGAGGACTATCTCGCCCTTGGCCAGCTTGTTCTGCTGGTAGAACTCGGTGATCCACTGCCTGAACGTCGCGCCCGGGAAGGGAGGCCCGTCATTGACCCACTTGTTCATCGCGAGCCAGGTCTCCATCGGCTTCTCCTCGAAGATGCGCTCCCACATGTTGACGTAGGTGCCGACGTAGTTGGTTACGGGCTTTAACATCCTGTTGCCCGTGTCGATGAGGTCG
>JACCSM010000231.1 GCA_013698525.1 Rubrobacteraceae bacterium | reverse complement strand
TAGAGGGCCGATAAGCGTAGGTGGAATCATTCATTTCTTGTCGAAAGTTTGTAAGAATGGCTTGCCGGGCCCCCGGCGCGGGGCTGGAACGTCTAACCCGCGTCCGAAGGGAGCACTACCATTGCTGTGCGACCCAGGCGGCGATCCGGGCCCGCGAAGCGAACCCAAGCTTTTTCAGGATCTTGTGTACGTGGTTTTCGACTGTATGCTCGGAGATCGAAAGCTCTTGCGCGATCCGGCGGTTGGTCAGCCCCCGCCCGACGAGGAGCGCGACTTCTTGCTCGCGGGGGGTAAGACGTTCCGCTCGTCCGTCGGCCGGTGGACGCTCCGCCACAGGGACGAGGGTGGGAGGCTCCTGCTGCCCCTCATCCTCCGAGAGGGCGTACTCGATGGCCCGCTCCAGCGGCATCGCCTTGCCCTCCGCCCACGCTCCCGACCAGGCCTCCTCCTCGAGCTGCGAGCGCGCGGCGGCCAGGCGGGCTTCATGGTTGGTAATAGTGTGGGCTATGGCAGTGACGTACACACCGTAAGCCTCCTGCATGCCTTCCACGGCTCCCCACAACCGTGCGGCGCGGACCGGCTGCTCTAGGCCAGCGGCCACGTGAGCCAGCCCGTTGAGGGAGAATTGGATGGTCACTTTATAATCCGTCTCCCACCCCAGGCGCAGGCTTTCTCGCAGCGGTGGCACGGCTCCTTCGTAGTCGGCCCGGACCAACGCTATAGTGCCGAGGTTGCCCAGGCACACGATCATGGCCTGCGTGTCCCGTGTCTCGCGACACAGCTCCAAGCTCTCCTCATGCAGCGCTGCCGAACGCTCCAGATCGCCCCGGCTCAACGCTATGAGCCCCTCGAGGATGAGGAGGGAGGCGAGCGTGTTGCGGTTCTTTAGCCCTGGCTTGAGCTCCCCGAGCTCCTCGAGCACGGCCGGCAGGGGTATGTCGTCCCGCTGGCCAAGCACTGCGACCATACCGAGGTTGGTGAGGCCGGCTGCGATGCCCTCCTTGTCTCCTACCTCCCGGTGGAGGGCCATGCTCTCCTCCATCAGGGCCTTCGACGCCCCGTAATCTCCCTGATGGAGCGCTATCCAGGCGGCACCGTTTAGCGCCCGCGCCCTCAAACGGGTCGAGGTAGGGTTATTGCTTATCCTCGAGACGGCCATCTCCAGCCACCTTCGCCCCTCAGTCAGGTAGTCGTGTGTTTGCCAGAACCAATACAGCGCGACCGCCAACCGTAACCCCAACTCCGCACGTTGTCCGCCGGGCTTCGCGTCCTTATCGAGTGACCAGGAGAGCGCCGCCCTACGGTTGCCGTGTTCGCTCTCCATCCGCTCTAGCGACGCCGCCGACTGCGCTTCCCTCAAATAGGATGGCTCTGCCCCTTCCGTATCTGCTTCTTCCGCAAGCGCCAGGTAGTATCGCGCGTGATGCTCCCGGACCCGCTCCGCTTCCCTGCTCTCCTCCAGGCGTTCTTCGCCGTACTGGCGGATGGGCTCGAGCATCCTGTAGCGCAGCTCTCCATCCGCTCCCGGCGAAGCCTCGGCCACCACCAGCGACTTGTCCACCAGCTTGGACAGTAGGTCCAGCACCTCGTCCCGCTCGATGTCCTCGCCCGAGCACACCTCTTCGGCCGCTTCCAGCATCCAACCCCCGGCGAACACCGAGAGCCGGCCGAACAGCCTCCGCTCGGGATCGCTCAAGAGTTCGTAGCTCCAGTCGAGCGTCGCCCGCAAGGTCTGCTGGCGCGGTTCGACCGTTCGGGCACCTCCGGTCAAAAGCTTCAGGGAATCTTCGAGCCGCTCGGCTACCTGCTCCACCGCCAGAGCCCCCATCCGCGCGGCTGCCAGCTCTATGGCCAGCGGTATCCCCTCCAGCTTCCGGCAGATCCTCCCCACCGCCCCCGCGTTCTCTCTATCCAAGTCGAAGCCGGGCAACCGGTAGCGGGCGCGATCCAGGAAGAGCCGTACCGCTTCGGTGCTCATAAGCTCCTCAATGGAGGACACCTCTTCTGCATCCGGCAAGGACAGAGGAGCCACCGTCCAGACGGCTTCGCCCCTGACGCCCAGGGGTTCGCGGCTGGTGGCCAGGATGCGCAGGCTCGGGCAGGAGCTCAGCAGGGCCTCCGCCAGATGCGCCACTGTGTCCACGAGGTGCTCGCAGTTGTCCACCACCAGGAGCAAACTTTTCGTCCGCAGGTGATCGGTGAGCGTGTCCTCGAGCGAGCGCCCCGGCATCTCACGCACTCCGAGGACCTGGGCCACCGCCTGCGGCGCCAGCACCGGGTCGGAGAGCGGCGCAAACTCCACCAGCCACACCCCGTCAGGGTAAGTGGAAGCGAGTTCTCGGGCGACCTCCAGCGCCAGCCGCGTCTTGCCGGAGCCACCCGCGCCGGTAAGTGTCAACAACCCCGTCATGGCCAAGAGCTGCCTGACCTCACGCGTCTCGATCTCGCGACCCACGAAGCTGGTGCGCGCAATGGGCAGGTTGTGCCTGGCGGCTTCCACAGGGGAAGAAGGCTCCTTCGTTGGGATGCCGGCGGGCGGTAGCGGATCGGCCGGCGGGAAGGTGCCCTCCCAGATCTCCTCCTGCAGATACCTGGCCGCTGCCTCGGGCTGCGAACCAAATTCCCTAAGGAGTGCTTCTCTGAGCCGCTCGTACTGCTTCAAGGCCTCCCTGCGCTGGCCCGAGAGGGCGTAAAGGCGCATGAGCCCCACGTGCGCCCCTTCGTGTGTGGGCTCCTGCGCCACCACCCTGCTCAACGCTTCGATGGCCGAACCGTACTCACTGCGCTCCTCGTAGAGTCCGGACAGTTCGACGAGCAGTGAGAGGTAGAGCCCCCGTAGCTCCGCCCGCCGCTGCTCCACCCAGGGCTCGTAGCGATCTTGTGGCAGAAGCTCGCCCGAGTAAAGATCTATGGCCGCCCGGTAGGCCGCAGCTTCGAGGGCATGGCGGGCCATGTTCGCCGCTTCCTCGAAGGCTTCGACATCTACCCACAATGGCCCGTCGGGGAATAAGGTCAGCCGCTCGCCCCGAAGATGTAGGTAGTCAGAGGTAGCGACGGCCGGTGCCGATGGTTCGAGGGTTCGGCGGGCGATGTGCAGAGCGTGGTACAGGTTGTTGGCGGCGGCCTGCGAGTCGAGCTCTGGCCAGAGCAGACTCGTCGCCTGCTCGCGGTGGAGGCGATGCCCTGGCGCCAGGGCGAGCAACTTGACCAGGTTCCCGGCCTTCCTCAGGTGCCACTCGTCCTCCCCGAGACTCCGGGAAGAGCCAACCGAGACCCGGAAGCCGCCAAGCAGCCAGATACGCACAGCTTCGAGCTCACCGCTCGTCGCTACTCTCTGGCCACGCTGCCCGACCATTGGTCGCTCAGAGCCTGTCATCCCTTCGGTACCTCGTTTCCCCAGGAAATAGTAAGCATGCAATTAATAGCGCGAAACCACGCGGAGCGCAACTTGCGCACGGAGTTTTACGTAATCGGGTAGTTTGCTCCTGGAGGCGCGGAGCGGCTGGCGCAGTGGATTCCCGCCTGCGCGGGAATGACGTATAAGGGAGGGCCTCCTATGTGTGCCTGCCCGCAGCCTGAACGGGCTCCCTTTCAAACGGACTCGGGATGACGAGTGAGGGGCCGCGGGATGGACGGTTGCTCTCATGCAGGGAGCATGAGGGTAGTAGTTGCACTCGCCCAGGTTTCTACACCGCGCAAGTGTTCAAGCCGATTCTACATCAGCCAGGCTACCCTGGATGATGTTGCAGGTTCTTGCCGTAGAGTTCCTGGTAGGTCTGTCTGGCTTCGAGCGCGTTGTCCACGTACTCGCGGGTCTCTTTGTAGGGGATGTCCTTCGCGATGTCGAAGCCCTCATCGGAGGTCCAGGCGTCCACGGTTCCTTCCCCCGAATTATACGCCGCGAGCATGAGCCTCTTATCGCCCTTGTAGCGGTCCTCTAGGTAGCCGAGGAACCAGGTGCCCAACCTCACGTTGACCTTCGGGTCGCGGTAGTCACCCTTTATTCCGCTCTTGCGCTGGATGAAGTGCGCAGACTGCGGAAGGAGCTGCATGAGCCCGTAGGCCTCCTTGTGGGATTCGACGTCGGGCCTGAAGCGGCTCTCGGTGTAGATTACGCCAGCCACGAACGCAGGATCGAGGCCGTTCTCCTCGCTGGCCTGGCGGATGATCGCTTCGTAGCGCAGAGGGTAGAGGGTCCGCATCACGGCGTCGGGCACCCTGAGAGCGAAAGGCAGAGCGGCAAGGATCACTACGACCGCAAGCAACGCGAGAATTCCGCGCCGGCGGCGGGCCCGCGACCTGCCGTACCTGCGTCTCTTACCTTGGGTTGCCGTTGGATCCTCTCTCCCGCGAGACCCTGCGCCCGAGTTCGTACGCCCGCTCTCTAAGTCTATCCAGATCTGCGTCATTTTGTACGACCAGGTCGGCCCGCCTGGCCTTCTCCTCACCCGTGAGCTGCCGCGCCTCCACGGCGCGGAGCGCCGCCTCGTCCACGCCTCGCTCCTCAGTCCACACGCGGCGCCTCTCTTCAGGCACCGTGACGGCCACCGTGTAGTCGAAGTCCTCACCCCGGTCAGTCTCGAACAGCAGCGGTATCTCCACGACGAACACTTCGGCCTCCGATGCCTCGATACGGCTGTCGGTCTCGCTACGTACTAGAGGATGCAGTATCTCCTCGAGTTCCCGCAGTGCCCCGGCGTTACCGAACACCTTGCGGCCGAGGGCCTTACGGTCGATGCCCTCCGATCCTCTGACATCTTCCCCGAAACGTTCGATGATCCTCGAGATCGTCTGGCGATCGTTCTTCAGGAGGTGGTGTACGATCTCATCGGCCGAGGCCGCCTCTGTGCCCGGTAGTTCCCCCAGAAGGCGCACCAGCGTGCTCTTGCCCGACGCGAAAGGGCCGGTGACGGCGATGGTCACCGGCCCTTCCATGGACCCTCTCTGTAAAGAGACTTTGTCTATCTCTCCTCGAGGTCGAGGTCGGCCAGTGCGTCGAACGCGCCGGTGCGGAGGCCGCTACCTTCGCTGCTCCTGCGCTCGGAGGTGCCGCGCTGCTCGGGCTCGCGGCGCGGGCGCTCCTCGCGGTGGGGACGCTCCTCGCGGTCCTCGCGCTTCGGGCGCAGGCTCAAGGAGAGCCTGCGACGGCGGGCGTCGACGTCGATGATGCGCGCGTCGACCTCGTCCCCGGAGCGTACGATCTCGTCCGGAGTTTCGACGTGGTGGTCGGCAAGCTCGGAGATGTGGATCAAACCTTCCACCCCCTCTGCGACCTCGACGAAGGCCCCGAAGGAGACGAGCTTGGTTACCCTACCCTGGATCTGCTCTCCGACCTTGACCCGCTCGACGATCTCTTGCCACGGGTCCTTCCTGGTCTGCTTGAGGCCGAGCGAGATGCGCTCGCGGTCGCGGTCGACTTCGAGGACCTTGACCTCGACCTCCTCGCCAACCTCGACGACCTCGCTCGGGTGGTCGACGTGCTGCCAACTGAGTTCGGAGATGTGGATCAGGCCGTCGATGCCCTCGAGGTCGACGAACGCGCCGAAGTCGACGAGGTTGGAGACGGTGCCCCTGACGATCATGCCCTCTTCGAGCGAGGTCAGGATACGCTCGCGCTCCTCCTTGCGCTCCTCCTCGAGGACGGCGCGCCTAGACAGGACGACGTTGTTGCGGCTCCGGTTCAGTTCTATGACCTTGCACTCCAGTTTCTGGCCGAGGAACGAGTCGAGGTTCCTTACGCGCCTGATGTCGACCAGGCTCGCTGGCAGGAAGCCGCGCAGCCCGATGTCCAGGATCAAACCACCCTTCACCACCTCGATAACGGGTCCCTCGACGGTGCGCTGATCGTTGTAGGCTTCCTCGATGCGGTTCCAGGCCCGCTCGAAAGCAGCCCGCTTGGCCGAGAGGATCAGGCGCCCGTCGGCGTCCTCTTTCTGCATGACCAGGGCCTCGAGGCGCTGGCCTAACTCGACGACGTCGTGCGGGTCTGCGCCCTTGCGGATGGTTAGCTCGTTCGAGGGGACGAGCCCCTCAGACTTGTAGCCGATGTCGACGAGTACCTCGTCCCTATCTATCCGGACGACCTCGCCCTCGACGATGTCCCCGTCCTTGAAATCTATGAGGACGCTCTCGTCGACGGGGATGACCTCCCCGTTCTCCTCCCGGAAGAAGTCCTTCATGGTCAACTCTCGGGATA
>JACCSM010000226.1 GCA_013698525.1 Rubrobacteraceae bacterium | reverse complement strand
CTCCTTGGGGACAACTACTACCAGGTACGCTACGAGGACCTCCTCGCGGAGCCGGTCGGTGAGGCCAGGCGTCTGCTGGAGTTCCTGGATGCGGACTCCGGCGAGGAGGTCGCCCGCGAGTGCGTCGAGGCCGCGAGCTTCGAGCAGCTCTCGGGCGGCAGGAGCAAGGGCGAAGAAGACTCGTCTTCGTTCTACCGCAAGGGGATAGCAGGAGACTGGAAGAACCACTTTACCGAGGAGGACAGGCGAGCCTTCAAGGAAGAGGCCGGGGAGCTCTTGATCCAGCTCGGTTACGAGAGGGACCTCGACTGGTAGAACGGCCACCGGACGCGTGCTGGTTTCGACGGGGGCATCCCGGAGTGCCCGGTTTGGAGAACCACATGACAGCACACCACGCTAAGCAACTCGAACCATCCCGGATAGGAGCGACAGGACGTGCGTACGCCAGGGTGCGCGAGTTCGGGGGGGAGTGGCGCCGGAAGCTCGCCGGCAGGAAGGCGGAGCCTGCGCCGATGCGTAGCGACATGGGAGCTCTAGCTCTTTCCGGGGGTAGCACTCCCGTGTTCTTCGTCACGGGACTCGGCAAATCGGGGACGAGGTGGCTGACGAAGATACTGGACTCCCACCCCGAGGTGTTGTGCAAGGGTGAGGGGCGCTTTTTCTCCGCGGGCTGGAGGCGCGCAGACCTCGACCCCGCGAACGAGAGGGCCATAGCGAGCTCCCTGTACTACGCCCTCACCCACTCCGAGTACCTGAGGCTGTGGATCGAACGCTCTGTATGGAGCAGGGAAGGAGATCGCGACGAGCACCTGAACGCCCTGATGCGTCTGGCCACAGAGTACTTCCTTCTCGAAGAGCTATCGAAGAGCGGCAAGAGGCTCGTCGGGGACAAGTCGCCGCTCCTGGACGAAGAGTTCATGCGGGAGGTCGGCGCCGTGTATCCAGGGGCCAGGGTCATCCACATCATAAGGGACGGCAGGGACAGGACGGTCTCCTCCATGCACCGCGGGTGGCGCCGCGCCAGCCAGGGCTACCTGCACAGGCTCTCGCCCGAGGAGCTGGCGAGGGGCGAGGCCCTGCGCGAGGACCAGCGGAAGCTGACGGAGACGGGCGTGTTCACCGAGGGTTGGCTGCGGCAGGCTGCCCGCAACTGGAGACTCCTCGTGGGCAGGGCCGTCGAGGACGGACCGGCATTGCTCGGGGCGAATTATACCGAGGTGCGCTACGAAGACCTGCTCGTGCGCCCCAACGAGGAGGTCGAGAGATTGCTAGGCTACCTCGGGGTCGATACGGACGAGACGCTGGTGGAGCGCTGCGTTAGCCAGGCGAGCTTCGAGAAGCTCTCCAAGGGGCGCGAGCGAGGCGAGGAGGACCCCTCCTCCTTCTACCGCAAAGGCGTTGCGGGAGACTGGAGGAACTACTTCACCGAAGAGGACGGGCGGATCTTCAAGGAGGAGGCCGGGGAGCTCCTGATCCGGCTCGGTTACGAGGAGGACCTCGACTGGTAGGACGGCGCGTGGCGGCCCTCATATGAGTAGGGTGGGCAGGGTCTTGCTGTTGTTCGGGGCATGCCTGGGGCTCGGGCTCGTTCTACCTTCGGGAGAGGTGGAGCGTGGGTCAATCGGTGCAGCGGGCCGTCCCAACATCATCTTCGTACTTACGGACGACCTTGACGCTGCATCGGTCTCGAAGGTGCCGTCCCTCAAAGGGTACATGGCCGACGAGGGTATGACCTTCGACAACGCCTTCGTCACCTCCGCACTCTGCTGTCCCTCCAGGGCCACGATCCTGACCGGACAGTACCCGCACAACCATCTGGTCAGGAGCAATGTTCCCCCGATTGGGGGTTTCAAGACCTTCCGCGAGCTCGGGCGAGAGAGATCCACGCTGGCCACCTGGCTCGACGAAGCGGGTTACGAGACGGCCCTGTTCGGCAAGTATCTCAACGGCTACGGTAAGATTGGCCGCAACCACGTTCCGGCGGGGTGGGACGAATGGTACGGGGCCGTAGAGACCAAGCAGCTGAACCAGAACGGGCAGAGGGTCACGTACGAGTCGGACACCTACCTCGACGATGCGCTTTCGGGTCTCGCCCAGGACTTCGTGAGACGCCAGGAAAGCAAGGATTCTCCTTTTTTCCTGTATCTCTCCGTCCACGCTCCCCACGCGCCCGCCAAACCCGCCCTGAGACACGAGGATCTATACGAGGGCCTGCGGACACCCCGTACGCCCTCCTTCGACGAAGCGAATGTCTCGGACAAGCCAGGGTGGGTCCGCAACCTATCGCTAGACTCATCAGAGGTAAGACATATCGATGCGCTCTATCGCAAAAGGCTAAAGACGACGGCCGGGGTGGGCGAGACGATCGGTGGGCTGCTCAGGACGCTCGAACAGACCGGGAAGCTAGACAACACCTACCTCGTCCTCACCAGCGACAACGGCTTTCACATGGGCCAGCATCGTCTCGGACTTGGCAAGCAGAGTGCCTACGAGGAGGACATAAGGGTACCTTTTATGATCCGCGGGCCAGGAGTGCCTGCGGGGGTCAGCAGGGGCGAGATGGTCCTGAACAACGACTTCGCCCCGACCTTCGCGGACCTGGCGGGCTTCCCGCCCCCGGCCTCCGTAGACGGCCGTTCGTTCGCGTCCCTGCTCGACAAACGGAAGGGTAACGATCCGTCCTCCTGGCGCACGGCTTTCGAGATCCGCAACTGGGACAATAAAAAGGACGAAACGTCTTATCGGGCCGTAACGCCAATACCTCCATACCGGGCCGTAAGGACGCAGAGACACCTGTACGTCGAGTACGAGGCCGGGGAGCGCGAGCTGTACGACCTCAGGAAAGACCCCTACGAGCTGCACAATCTGTACGATTCGGCGGCCCCGGATCTCATCTCGGAGCTCGACGCGCGCCTCGACGCGCTGCGCGACTGCGCAGGAGAAGGTTGCCGCGCCGCGGAGAACGCGCCCCCTAAATAACCTTCTCGCGCATGAGATAGTCCTCCAGGGCCTCGCGCCAGTTTCGCAGTTCCGGGCTACCCAGGGTCGAGAGGACTCCGTTTGCGGGCCGCGCCGCGGGGAGAGGGTACTCCGAGCCAGGGACGGGGACGACCTCGACCTCGACGCCGGCTAGTTCGAAGATCTCCTTCGCGAACTCGTGCCAGGAGCAGGAGCCTGAGTTGGTTAGGTGGTAGAGGCCGTAGTGTCCGCCTTCGATCACCCCCACGATCCCCTCTGCGAGGTCTGCGGCGTAGGTCGGTGAGATGAACTCGTCGTCTTTGACCTCGAGCACGTCCCTCTCCGCTCCCAGGCGCAGCATGGTCCGCACGAAGTTGTGCCCCCTTCCGTAGATGCCCGCGGATCGGACAACATACCAGTCGTTCGTTAGCTGCCTGACGTACTCCTCCCCGGCAAGCTTGGTTCGGCCGTAGGCGCTGATAGGGTTCGGCGCATCGAAGGGCTCGTAGGGTCGTTCTGACTTGCCGTCGAAGACGTAGTTCGTGCTGACGTGCAGGAGATCATGGCCTCGCTCCTCACAAAGCTGGGCCAGGTTCCTGGGACCGAGCGCGTTGACCCTGTACGCCAGATCCGTCTCCGTTTCGCAGCCGTCGACGTTGGTGTAGGCAGCGGCGTTCACGACGATATCTGGTGAGTGTTCCTCCAGCGCCAGCCTCACGGCCCCGAAGTCCGCCACGTCGAGCTCCTCCCTCGAGAGCGCGACGACTTCGTGGCTGCGCCAGGGGAGGAGTGCGGCGAGCTCGAGGCCGAGCTGGCCACCCGAGCCGGTCACGAGTATCTTCGGCACGCGGTCCTCCCTAGACCCTCGCCAACAGCCCGCCGTAGAGGGCCTCGAGCTCGTCCACGTTCTCCTGGACGGTCTTGACCGGTTCGATCCCGGCGCGGAGCCTTTCGAGTAGGCCGGGTTCCTCGATCAGGCGCCTGAGCTGGCGCGCGAGGTCGCAATGGTCCTCCAGCCCGAAGAGCA
>JACCSM010000223.1 GCA_013698525.1 Rubrobacteraceae bacterium | reverse complement strand
TTGTGCTCTTGACCAGGTCGTTCTTCGGACGCAAACGAGAGAAGCCGAAGCCCGTGCCGCCGCCGCTCTTGTGGATGACGGCCTGGTGCTTGAGGGTGTCGTAGATGCCGTCTATGGAGTCCTCGACCGGCAACACAAAGCACGCGCTGAGCTGCTGAAGCTCCCTGCCCGCGTTCATGAGGGTCGGCGAGTTCGGCATGAACCTCCGGCTGAGCATGATCTGGAGGAACCTCTCCCTCGACTCCTCGTAGAGCCTCTGGGCCTCCTCACCCTCCTTGAAGCGGAACTCGCCCTCGGCGATGTTCGACGCGACCCGCAAGAACATCTCGATAGGCTCCTCTATAGCCTCACCGTTCTCGTTCTTCTTGAGGTAGCGCTTCGCCAGAACGGCCCGCGCGTTCTCGGTGAGTTCTATATCTGCAAGCCTGTTACGGTCTACCTCCATACTCATCCTCCCAATTTTACCGCTCGTTGCTCTTATTCCATCACCAGATTCGTTCCGCTACGCCCGATTGCGGGCCATGATCTCTACCTGCCGTTGCCCATCCCAGAGCCGGCGAGACGCACGAGCTCGGTGCGGAACTGGTCCACGTCCGTGTACTGCCTGTACACGGAGGCGAACCGCAGGTAAGCAACCATGTCCATCCTCCTGAGCCGCATCAGCGCCATGTCCCCGAGACGCCTCGAGGTCACCTCGTGCCGCCGCCGCTCGCGGAGCTCGGCCTCGATCTCATCGACGATGAGCTCTACCTGCTCGTCGGTGATCTGCTGCTTGGCACAAGCCTTCGCCAACCCGGACCTCAACTTCTCCCGGTCGAAAGGCTCCTTCTCCCCGTCGCGTTTGATCACCATCAGCCTCAAAGGCTCGCGGCGCTCGTATGTCGTGAACCTCTTCGCGCACGACCGCGATAGACACTCCCTGCGCCTGCGAACAGCGTCTTTCGTCTCCGAAAGGCGCGAATCTATCACCTTCGTGTCCTCGAAATCACAGTACGGACACTGCATCTCACAACCCCCATCACTCCAACACCACATCTGGTACCGTGAGAACCTAGCACACTATATTTTCGAGATGCAATACCCCTGGAATTCACCTTAACTTCAGGTTGAATTGACACTAAACTCTCGAATGCCCCTTCGCTAGCGGAATACACTCCAAACGCCCCTCCCGCAAAATTTTTCAAAGAATTTTTCAGATCTACGCAATAACGGCGAATATCCCGCAAATCACGCACCGTTATGTTCAGGTCCACTGATGGCCCTGTAGTGTCGATTGAGTCTAAGATTACTACATCAACAACTGTTTACCTGAAGTTTAAGTAAATTGTATAGTATGTTATCGGCTCTATGGAAGTGGGGTTTCGGGAGCCTTTTCGTGCTTGCGGCGACGATATTGGAAGAAGTCGCGGAGCAGTCCGGCGGCACTTTCTTCGAGAAGGCCGCCTTCGACGAGGATGGTGTGATTGAGGCGGGTATCGGCGGGGACGTTGTGGAGAGTGCCAGCGTACCCGGCTTTGGGGTCTGGGGCGGCGTAGACCAGACGGGAGAGGCGGCTCGCGTGTGCGGCGCCGGCGCACATGGGGCATGGCTCCAAGGTGGCGTAGAGGGTGCACCCCGTCAGGCGCCAGCCGCCCGAGGTGGCGGATGCGCGACGGATCGCGAGGAGTTCGGCGTGGGCGGTGGGATCTCCGGCAGCCTCGCGCTCGTTGCCTGCGACGGCCAGGATCTCCCCTCCCCTGGCTACGACGGCCCCGACAGGTACCTCTCCCCTTTCGGCTGCGTGTTCCGCGGCGAGCAGGGCACGGCGCATCATGGCGAGATCTGTCTCCGAAGGATCGTTTGTCAGTGGCGCAGGCACGAGCCGATGATAGCAGTCCGCATTCGGATGTTGTCACTCGGGACCCTGCTAGGTTGGGCTATGCGTAATCTGGCAGATTGCTTCTGGATGGAAACGCGAAGCGCCTGGCGCAATGGATTCCCGCTTTCGCGGGAATGCTGAAGTTTGGCTGTTTGGAAGCAGCGAGGGTTCCGGTTCGGCGCCTGCCGAGCCTCCCTAGAAACCGCCGAAGTCTCCTGAGGCCCTATCCGCGCAGCGAGCCGGCCACCGCGTTGCCCATCGCGGCCAAAAGCGCTTCCTTTTTGGGCCACCCTCCCCTGGTTGGCACAACAACCGCCCTAAATTCGCCCGAGCCCCATACCTCCGAGCGGTAGCCCCGCCACAATGTCCCCATAGACCACCTCCCAGAGCCGCCCCACCACCTCCCCGCCGGACGCACAGAGGCCGGTCCCCTCCCCAGCCCCCAACACCTAAAGCCTGCCAAGACCAAAACCCCGTAGGACCAAGCCCAAAATCTCACCGACACGATCGCCGAGCGCGCCCCCCAGCATTGGGCCTCTCCCAGCCCGAAGCCACTCTTCATCTCGCGGTAGCATACTTCCACCTCCCACCGCTGCCAGGCCCAAAAGAGCAGCTCCTCTGCCGGGTAGGGCAGCTCCCAAGAAGCGCCGTCCTCGCCCCTTAGCGCCGAGACCAGCCAGTAGGCCGGCTTGCGGTCGCGCCTGCCGCCGCTTCGTACCCTTACTATTACCTTGACCGCGACCAGGAACACGGGCCTATCTGGGGCGCCCTTGAGGAGGTAGGGGCCTTCGAGGCGCCAGCGCATGGGCACCCCCCTGCCCCGCACCGTAAGCCTGTCGCTGCGCCAGCCTTCGCGCTCGGCTAACCACTCGGAGGGCTTCCTCGCCTTCTCGCCGTACTTCCTGGGCCTGCCGCGTCCTCGGCCTTCTTGCGGGACCGCGCCCGGCGGCTCGTAGAGCGCGCGGTTCTTGGCGCAGCGGCTCATCAGCACGAC
Organism: Rubrobacteraceae bacterium; assembly: GCA_013698525.1. Lineage (GTDB taxonomy): Bacteria > Actinomycetota > Rubrobacteria > Rubrobacterales > Rubrobacteraceae > Rubrobacter_D. The sequence goes on along the minus strand of JACCSM010000223.1, from coordinate 1,053 downwards.
CCCCTCCCCCGGTAAAGCCCTCCTGAGATCGGCGACCGAGAAATCCCCGTCCGCGACCACCAACAAAGGCTGCCCCTCGCGCCCCGACTCGTCGAGGTTCCCCCTCAGCCACCGAAGAGCCTCCAGGGCCGCCTCCCACTGCTTCTTGGGCTCGAAGCCTTCCGCGGGGACGGCCTTCTGGGGGAAAGCGGGTTCGAAGCGCAACGGCAATGCCCGGCTGTAGCCCTCCTCGGTGGCGGGCAAGAGCGCCGCCAGATGCAGGAAGCGCTGGGCGCGGTGAGGGCCGGGGCTGAAGGGCGGGGTGCGCGGGCTTTTGAGCCAGCTCGTCCCGGGCATCGTTCGGCTGGAACGGGGGATCTGAACCCCGTCCACCACCGCCACGTAGGAGCCCGAGGGCGGTAGGTGGGGCAGCGTCTGCCTAAAGAAGATGCCCGAGAGGATCTCGTAGTCGATCCTGCCCGAAACGCCGAAGAGCCGGTAGAAGGCGCTCCAGTCGTGGTCGGTGAGACCGAGGGCCAAGAGGGCCTGGGTTATGGTGCGCCTGGCGAAGCAGAACAGATGCCCCAGGATGAGGGCCTTGGCCCTGAGGAAGGTGCGCTCCTGTAAGAAGGCCGGGCGGTGGGAGAGCAGCAGACGCCCAAGCGCCTCGAGAAGCGGCGTGGTTGGCGAGGCGGAGGGAGTGCTGGTAGGCTGGGGCATGAGGACGGCCTCCGTGAATTTCTCGGGTCGTGTAAGGGCTTCCCGAAAACCGTAGCGGAAGCCGTCCCTTTCCGCTACGCCCCCGCCAAAAACGCCAAAGTCCAGGATTCCCGCTTTCGCGGGAATGACGGTTATGCTGGGAGCAAGGGGGTAGGAGTCGCGCTAGCCCGGCTCATAAACGCCGCCGGGAACTGACCATGTGGATTGGGTATCACACCCCCGCCAGTTCGTTCTCGATACGGGCCCGGATCTCGTCCCGCACGTTCCGAAACGCGTGCAGGCGCTCTTCGTAGCCACCGGTAGCCGTCGACGGGTCTGGGAAGGACCAGTGCAGAGGCGCTCTCTTGCTCCTGG
>JACCSM010000219.1 GCA_013698525.1 Rubrobacteraceae bacterium | reverse complement strand
TCGATCCTCGAGATAAACGACCTGAATCCTACCGCGGTAGTCGTGTCGGGTGACCTGACGAACGCGGGTTACCGCCAGGAGTTCGAGGAGGCGGCCGAGTACATCCAGCGCATCCAGTGCGAGCGAGTCATGCTTATACCTGGCAACCACGATTCTCGCAACGTCGGTTACATACACTTCGAGCGACTCTTCGGGGAGCGGTACTCGACCCTCGACTTCGAAGAGGCCGTCATGGTCGCCGTTGACTCATCCGAGCCCGACCTAGACGACGGGCGTGTGGGTCGCGAGCACTACGAGTTTATCCACGAGACCTTCGCGATGGCCGAAGGCAAGCTCAAGATCTTCGTCATCCACCACCATCTGATCCCCATCCCTGGAACGGGAAGGGAGCGCAACATCATCTACGATGCTGGGGACGTGCTCGAGTTGCTCGCCGATACGGAGGTCGACCTCGTCCTCTCCGGGCACAAGCACGTGCCTTACTCCTGGAAGCTGGAGAACATGTTTATCGTCAACGCGGGGACGGCCTCGACGACCCGTCTCAGGGGTAACACGCGCCCCTGTTACAACGTCATAGAGATCGAGGAGGGGCGGGTCAGGGTCTTCCGCAAGTATCCGTTCAAGGACCGCGAGATGATCGTAGACTTCGACTCAGCGACCCACCAGTATCTTCATTACGAGGAGGTCCAGGGCGATGGCAGACCAGGGGACCGTCCTCAGCGACGAACGATGAGCTAGAGCCTCGTGCGGGCGCTGTTCCTGATCGACGGCGAGCACTATCCTCCCGTCGTCATCGACGCGATGCAAAGCGTGCGGCAGTCCCTGCAAGCCGAAGGCGTAGCAGCGGCCTTCCTTGGCGGCACGGAGAAGATCAAGGACGGCACCGACTACGGCGTCCCGCTGGTCGAGGATACCGACCCCGTCTCCGCGGTACAGAAGGCGCTCGCCGAGTACGAGGTGGACGTTGTCGTCGACCTCTCCGACGAGCCCGTAATCGGCTACAGAGAGCGGATGAGGATAGCCTCGCTCGTCCTCTACGCCGGGGCGCGCTACCTCGGCAGCGACTTCGAGCTGAAGCCGCCGGAACTTCGCCCCGTCTCGACAAAGCCTTCGCTGGCCGTGATCGGAACGGGCAAGAGGGTCGGGAAGACGGCGATCTCAGGCTACCTGGCGCGTCTCCTCGCCCGTGAGGGCTTCGACCCTGGGGTGGTCTCGATGGGCCGCGGAGGACCAGAGCACCCCGAGGTAATCGAGGGACACAGGATGGAGGTCGGGAGCGAATACCTGCTCGAGGCCCTCGGGCGCGGGGCGCACGCGGCGAGCGATTACTACGAGACGGCGGCCCTGAGCAGGGTAACGACCGTCGGATGTCGCAGGTGTGGCGGCGGTCTCGCAGGGGAGCCCTTCGTCTCGAACGTCCTTGAGGGGGCCGAGATCGCCAACGGCCTCGACACCCGAGTTACCCTCTTCGACGGCTCGGGGGCGGCGATGCCCCCGGTCAGGGTCGAGAGGCGCGTGCTCGTCGCAGGGGCCAACCAGGACCCCGAGTACATTGTGGGGTTTCTGGGCACATACCGTCTGCTACTCTCAGACGTGCTCCTCCTCACGATGAGCGAGGAGCCGATGGCCAGCCCCGAGAAGGTCGGCGGCCTCATCAGGGCGGTCCACAAAATACGTCCTGATCTGGTCGTGATCCCGACGGTCTTCAGGCCTCGTCCGGTCGGTAAGGTCGAGGGAATGAGGGTCGGCTATGTGTCCACGGCGCCGCCCGCCGTTCTTGACACGCTCTCCGGGCACCTCGAGGAACACTACGGGTGCGAAGTCGTCGCCTCCTCAGGGAACCTCTCCGACAGAAAGCGTCTTGCTGAGGATCTCCGGGGTATGTCCGGGGTCGAGGCTTACCTCACCGAGATAAAGGCGGCGGCGGTTGACGTCGTCACGCGCCGGGGTTCTGCGGAAGAGAAACCCGTCTTCTACTGCGACAATGACCCCGTGGGCGAGAACCTCGACCAGGCGCTTCTCCGGCTCGCACAGCAGGCGGTGGCAAACAAGATGCCGTGAGCCGGTGGTCGACGTACCGGCGCTGGTGTATAATCAGGGTGTCAGGTACGCTGGTTCCCTGGAACCACTCCGCACCGTTTCGACGCAGACCCAACCACGAGAGCGCTTTGTGGCGTGCGGTCTATCTTGGTGGGTCATGGGAGGTTCGGTGAGAGCCCATTAACGTTACTGATTCCCACTCGGGGTCCATAGCTTCGGCCGCGGTGGAATACGCCGCCGTAACCGAGCGGGTCGCGCTCACGGTTGCGCACCTCGAAGGTTCGGGAGACTCGGAGCGGGCCTACACGCTAGCCACAGAGGCTTTCCGCGAGGAGTTGGAGAGAGTGCCGGTTTCAGGAAGGGTGACCGTGCTACGCGAGCAGCGCCTCGACGAGAAGGGGCGGGTCAGGGCGCCAAAGAGCCATCCGGGAATAGTCAGCGTGGACGACTCGCTAGGGAAAAAGGGTCCAGAAGCCGACCTCGCGGTCGAGCCCATCGAGGGCTTGCAGTTGCTCGTAAAGGGGCAGGAGGGTTCGATCTCGGCGGTCGCGGCGTCCCCGAGGGGGAGCATGCTAAGGACACCGGATATGTACATGAGCAAGCTGATCGTCGGCCCTGGAGCGAGGGGGTATATCGACATAGACGCCCCCGTCTCGGAGAACATAGAGGCCATAGCAGGAGCGCTCGGCCGCAGGCCGTCGGAGATCACCGTTGCCGTCCTCGACCGCGACAGGCACGAGAGCCTCATAGAGGAGATCCGAAAGACGGGTGCGCGCATCCAGATAAGGCCGGAGGGCGACCTTACCCCGGCCATCGCCGTGGGAATGCCTGGTGCCGACCTGCACGCGGTTATCGGTATAGGAGGAGCCCCCGAGGGCATTCTCGCAGCGGCGGTAATGAAGTGCCTCGGCGGCGAGATGCAGGCCAGGATGTGGCCGACACAACGCTCGCAGGTCGAGAAGCTCGAAGAGTACGGCTTTACAGACCCCGAGCGGAAGCTCGCGCTGGACGACCTGATCCGGGGCACCGACGTACTTTTCGCAGCCACGGGGATCACCCCCGGCGAGACCCTAAGCGGGGTAAGGTATTTCCGGGGCGGCGCAAGGACGCATACGGTCGTCATGTCGACGGAGCCCCGTGTGGTAAGATTTATGGACACCATCCATGCCCTAGAGCCCGAAGCAGGGCGGCAGGGCTTCCAGCTTTGACAAATTCGCGAAGAAATCCGTTGAAAGACATTTCCGCATCGTAAACAGGAGAGGTGGAGTACCAACATGACCGAAAGATCTACCCTGGAGCGCAAGCGCCTGAGCGACCTGCACCAGATCGCCTCGCAGCTAGGTATAAAGCAGTACCGCAAGTACCGCAAACCGGAGCTGGCAGAGATGATCTACAACGTCGCAACAGAGCAGGCCGCGAGCCAGCAGAACGACAACACGACTAACGGAGGCGCCACGGCGACCGCAACCCAGGAAGTCCCCGCAACGACGGAAGAGCCCAACGGCGCGACGGAGACGCCCGTAGCCGCGCCTGTCGACGGCTTCGGCGAGGCTGACACGAACCTCGCCACCACAGAACAGGTCGAACGCCAGCGTCAGGACCGGAGCCGCGGAGATCGCAAGAACGGTCGTCAGAACCGCCGCCAGGAGCAGCGGGGCGACAGAGACGGCAAGGCCGGCGAGGAGAATGTGCAGAGCGGAATCCTCGACGTTTTGCCCGACGGTTTCGGCTTCCTGAGGACCGGAGGCTACAGCCAGAGCAAGGGCGACGTCTACGTCTCGACCAGCCAGATCAAACGCTTCAGCCTGAGGCGTGGCGACCAGATAGAGGGCCAGATCCGTCCAGCCCGCGAGGGCGAGAAGTACCCGGCTATGGTACGCATAGAGACGGTGAACGGCCAGGAGCCCCAGAAGGGCCGCTGGCGTCCGAACTTCGACGATCTGACACCGCTGTATCCGATGGAGCGGCTGCGCCTGGAGTGGAAGCCGAACGACATCGCCCCGCGCGTCATAGACCTGGTCGCACCCATCGGTAAGGGCCAGCGCGGTATGGTCGTCTCGCCGCCGAAGGCGGGCAAGACGACAATCCTCAAACAGATAGCCCAGTCCATCGCGGCGAATTACCCCGAGACCAAACTGTTCGTAGTGCTCGCCGACGAGCGCCCCGAGGAGGTCACAGACTGGCAGCGCAGCGTAGAGGAGGCCGAGGTCGTCGCCTCGACCTTCGACCAGCCCGCCGATAACCACATCGCCGTCGCCGAACTCGTCCTCGAGCGCGTCAAGCGCCTGGTCGAGGATGGGGAGGACGTCGTCGTCTTGCTCGACGGCATAACCAGGCTCTCGCGAGCCTACAACCTCGCCGCTCCGGCTTCGGGAAGGATCCTCTCCGGTGGCGTCGATTCAGCGGCGCTCTACCCGCCCAAGAAGTTCTTCGGGGCGGCGCGCAACATCGAGAACGGCGGCTCCCTGACCATCCTGGCGACCGCGCTCGTCGAGACGGGCAGCAGGATGGACGAGGTTATCTTCGAGGAGTTCAAGGGCACCGGCAACATGGAACTCAGGCTCGACCGGAAGCTGGCGAACCGCAGGATCTACCCTGCCATCAACATCGAGGACTCCTCGACGCGCAAGGAGGAGCTGCTGATGGAGCCGGCCGAGGCCCAGCGGGTATGGCAGGTCCGCAGCATCCTCAACGCCCTGGACAGCGCGCAGAAGATCGAGCTCCTGATCCAGAAGCTCAAGGAGACCCGTACGAACCCCGAGTTCCTGCGCGAGCTCCAGCGCGTCCGCGGTTAGCGGCCAAATTCGGACGGGTGCGTACTCGAAACACCGCACCCGTCCCTCGCCTCCTTTACAGAGGTAATACACTATAGGAAGACATTATTTGAGAGACGGAGGTTTACGATGAAGACTGGTATACATCCAGAGTACACGAAGACGCTGGTGCGCTGCATGTGCGGCAACGAGTTCGAGACGCGTTCGACGGCGGGGGACACCATTGCGGTGGACCTCTGCTCCGAGTGTCACCCCTTCTATACCGGCAAGCAGCGCATAGTGGACACCGGCGGTAGGGTGCAGCGCTTCCAGAACCGCCGCCAGGCTCGCCAGAACAGGCAGTAGGGCCTGACGCAGTGAGGGTCGGCGGACAGGCCATAATGGAAGGCGTCTTGATGCGCTCTCCCAACTTCTGGGCGATGGCCGTCCGCGCGCCCTCAGGCGATACGGACCTGCGGGCCGAACGGTTCCGTTCTATTACCCGCCGCAGCAAGCTCTTCCGCCTCCCCGTTATCAGGGGTGCTCTCTCCCTGGGAGAGACCCTATGGCTCGGTATGAAGGCGCTTACACTGTCCACTAACATCGCGCTCGGCGAGGAGCAGGAGCTCTCCAAAAAGGAGATAGCAGGCACGCTCATCTTCGCGCTGGTGCTCGGTTTCGGGCTCTTCCTCGTCGCCCCCGTACTCGGGACCAAGGGTCTCGGCTCACTGATCGGTGCGAGCATCGAGAACCCTGTCCTTTTCAACCTCGTCGAGGGGTTCATAAGGATCGCGATCTTCATCGCCTACCTGCTGGTGATCACCCTCCTCAGCAAGGACATCAAGCGCTTTTTCGGCTACCACGGCGCGGAGCACAAGGCCATAAAGGTCTACGAACGGGGCGAGGAGCTGGTGCCGGCGAACGCGCGCAAGCTCGACACGAGCCACGTCCGCTGCGGAACGAGCTTCGTGCTCTACGTGCTCGTGCTCTCCATTCTGGTCTTCTCATTACTGGGGGTCGAGGGGTGGTTGTACATGCTGGCTAGCCGGGTGATCGTCATCCCGCTCGTTGCGGGCATAGCGTTCGAGTTCATTATGTGGAGCGCGCGCCACCAGGACAGCGCGCTGGTGAGGGCGCTCGTCTGGCCCGGCCTGCAGATGCAGAAGCTGACCACACGGGAGCCCACAGACGACATGGTCGAGATCGCGATGGCCTCCCTCAAGAAGGTCCTCTCTATGGAGAAAGAATCCAAGATCGAGCCGAACGAGGCTACGAGCAAACTGGTGATTTAG
>JACCSM010000196.1 GCA_013698525.1 Rubrobacteraceae bacterium | reverse complement strand
TAGAGTAGTCGACTTGCGAGCGATTTTCGGCCTTCGAAGACGGCGCTTGACTCCAATTTCAGCCGATTTCGGAACAGATAGCCGTCGTTCTCGCCTTTGGTTTTCACTACTCTACCGGCTCTCTAGGGGCATTCGCGCTCCGGCCCTACTTCTTTCCCTATTCACCCAAGCTCGGAGAAGGGCTTTCTCAGAAGTTCCAGCGTGTAGCACGCCTTCACCGCTACACACCTGAGTCTGCCGTAGTCTCACAGTCCACCAGTACGTCGAGCCGCCTATCGTAAGCGACGACCGTGTCCAGACCCGGGCCGCAGTCGATCTCGTCGACCAGCCCGTCGGCCGCAGTGATGGTGTCGTCCCCATCGCCGCCGAAGATCTCCTCCCGAGCTCCCGCAAGCTCCACCGCGGTCTGGGCGTCTATGGTGTCGGCGCCGTCCTCGCCGTATACCCGGTTCTCGTCACCCTCGCCGCGCAGGCCGTGATGCTGAAGATTTTCGCTAGTGGGGGCACCGCCGTCGTCGCCGGGCCCGCCGTAGAGCAGGTCGTTGCCACGGTCGCCGTCCACCTCCAGGTCGTTGCCCTCCTCACCATATATCTTGTCAATCTGATGGTCGCCGTCCAGGTCTATATCATCTCCGGGTCCACCGTGGATCTCGTCTTCTCCTTCGCCGCCGGAGAGACGTTCGTTGCCCGCTCCACCGTCGAAATAGTCGTTGCCTGGCCCGCCGCCCGCCTTGTCGTTACCCTCACCGCCGTAGATCTTGTCGGCGCCACTACCACCTTTCACAGAGTCGGCGCCGAGGCCGCCTTTGATAAGGTCATCGCCCCGCTCCCCGGTGGGCAGCCCGAGGATGTTGCTGGCGAACGCATCAGCGCGGCTGATCGCTTCTACCACGGCGCCCAGAACTGGCGGCGGAAGGTGGAGGGAATGGAGCCTCTGCCCGAGCCCGTCGCCGCCTTGCACCGAGTCGTCGCCGCCCAAGGCGTAGATCCGGTCCACCCCTTTAGTGCCGGTAATCTGATCGGCCTTTTTCGTGCCCCGGCATTCGCCATCTGGGGCGGTGGGACAGGCGATCGATTCGCCGCAACCTGCCAGGAGTGATGCCGCCGCCATCACCGCCAACAGAAGAACCGCCTTTCTCATCTGCTCCGCCCCTTCTCCGGTTGGGCGGAAGAGGAAAGTTGCTAGACTCCGCCCAACTTTTTTCAGGCAACGCCCGCAGCATAAGCCCCCAGGCCCGCGGGCGCATCCGCTAGGCGGCTCCGATGCCTCGGGCACGCCCGCTCCGGGAGAGAGGACAGGGGACCGACCAGCGCCTCGATCTCAGACAGGGAGATCTCTGCCCCCGTCGAGGGGAGGTAGAGGAACAAGAGAAGCGCGCTTGGCACAGACAGCACGAGAAGCACCGCCCCGAGCCGCCGCTTGCGCGCCCCGAAGAGGGCGCCGAGCGCGAAGGGGAGCGTCGCCGCGGCCCCCCACCAAGAGGCGTGGAGCAAGACCAGGAAGGCGAAGGGTGGTACGCCGGATGGCCCCCACTCCGGCCGCCACAGCGAGGAGTAGAGGACGAAGGAGCGGGAGGCGGCCAGCCATAGGAAAAGCAACGCTACCCCGACCTGCGCCGCCCGCGACCCCCTCCCGAGCAACGAGGCGACCCCGAAGAGCGAGTGCGCCGCCAAGAGGCCGCTAGAGCGGCCCGCCCAGACGGCCCAAGAGGAAGAAGAGAACGTTGCGGCGAGGCCCACGGCGATCCCGAGAAAGGCCGCCAGCGCCGCCCAGGCGAGCGACTGGCGCAATAGCGCCAGGGGGGACAGCCTCAAGATCGGGTCGCGGCCGGGCAACACTAGCATGCCCACAGTCTACCCCGACGGTGGAAGCGGCGGTCCCGACCAGCTTGTTCACCAAAGTACGTGGAAGGTGCAGCTTGCTATCATGGTCACGCGATGATCGGGTCAGAGAACAAGGCCGTGTTTCGCCGTTTTTACGAAGCCATCTGGAACGGGGGGGATCTTGCCGCCGCGGACGAGTTCCTCTCCGAGGACTTTGTCAGCCGTGAGGTCGAGGGTACCCCGTACCCACACCGCGAACTCTACAAGGAGGGCGTGGTCGAGACTCGCACCGCTTACCCCGACTGGACCTTGGTCATCGAGAACTTGGTAGCCGAAGGCGATCGGGTGACGACACGTTGGCGGGCGTAGGGTACGCACACTGGTGAAGCGAGAGGGGTAGCGCCGAGTGGGAAGCGGGAGGAGTTCTCGAAACCTCGGAGGTGGGGTTCTCCAAAGTCCAGCGGTGAGGGGTACCTTGTCCTGCTCTACTGGACGCTCAGTGGCACTGGGCACCGCCGGCGTCGGTGAAGCTCTCACCCTCCACGGGGACAAACTCCCACTCGTAGCTCTTCGGGCTCAGGATGAGCTTGAGGACGCCGGCGGTACCGTCGGTGCGCACCTCGCTGTTGGCGATACGGTCTGAGATCGGCCCCTCGCCTCCGCCGCCGGTGCCCACCACGAACTGGCGGATGCCTCCCTCGGGGTCTGCCCTCCCCTGCGGGTCCTGCGGGGAGAAGCGCTCGTAGTTGTGCTCGTGGCCGGAGAGGA
>JACCSM010000179.1 GCA_013698525.1 Rubrobacteraceae bacterium | reverse complement strand
CCAAGACGGCCTTCGTCTCGGATTTCTCCCACGAGCTAAGGACTCCCCTTACCACCATCCAGAGCGCGGTCGGCCTGTTAGAGCGGGCGCGCGACAGGCTCGACCCGCTAGAGCACCGGGCGCTGGAGCTGGCCGATCAGGAATTGAAGCGCATAAGGGCGATGGTCGAGGAGCTGTTGACCCTCGCCCAGATGGACTCCTGGAAGTACCAGCTCGAGGTAGGGCCGGCCAACCTGAGTACGGTCGTTCAGACCGCCATAGAGTCAGTTGAGGTCAAGGCCGAGAGGTTCGGTATCGGGATATACTTCGGTGACGCCGGCGAGCACAAGTGCATCTGCGACGTTCAGAAGCTCTATCAGGTCTTCATCAACCTGCTTGACAACGCGATCAAGTACTCCGACTCAGGTGCCAGGGTGGACGTGGAGATAGATGAGGACGACTCGACGCTGACCGTGCGCATCCGTGACACGGGCGTTGGCATCCCCGAAGAGGATCTGAACCAGCTCTTCGAGCGTTTCTACAGGGTGGACAAGGACCGGTCCCGCGCGACCGGAGGGAGCGGGCTGGGACTCGCCATAAGCAAGCAGATAGTGGAGATGCACGGCGGCAGCATCTCCGTCGAGAGCGAGGTCGACGTGGGCTCTGTCTTCGAGGTCAGGCTCCCGAAGGCGTTTCTCTCCCGCTCCGTAAGTCATGCTCTTTAGGGTAGGGTCGGCAACACGGCTCGCGTTCGTAGTCCTGTCGGCAACGGCTGTCTTCACGGCGGGGTGCGCCCACGCCGATGAGGAGGTCCCCATCGAACCCCTCGTCCCGGCGGCGGGCAGGGTGGACCCCGGACTCGGCCCGGGGACGCGGGCTCTCAGTTCGGGACCGGGGTATAAAGGCTCACCGAGCTGGAGCCCGGGAGGCGACAGGATCGCGTTTACGGTAGACGGCTACGTAGTGGACAAGCCTACGAGCTCGGGAGACCTGAGGCGCTGGACCACCACGGATTTCATCGCAGAAGATACAGAGTGGGAATCGGACGATACCCTGATGATACTCGGCGCGGCCCCTCCCTCGGGGGGAAAAGAGATATCGAGCTCTCTATACAGGACGCGAGCCGGGGAGGATAAACTGGAACTGGAGAGCGTCGAGAAAGAGGTCTCGGCGATCGGCCCCGACAGGGAGGGTTTGATCTTCGCCTTCGGCGGCGGCCCTCATGAGAGCCGGCTCGCGCTGACGCGCGGCGGCGGGAAGATCAACAGGCTCTACACCAGGCCTATCAGAGGTCACGTCGCGGCCCTCTCCGTCTCGCCGGACGACGAAGAGGCCGTCCTGGCCGTGCGCCCTCCCGGGGACCGCGAGACCTCGGGGTTGCACGAATTCGACCTTCGGAAGGGGAAAGGACGAGAGATAACGCGGCTGGACGGCAACCAGGAGATCCTCGGCACGCCCCAGTGGACGGAGCAGGGCCTTTATTTTGTGGCCGGAATGAGAGGTGGGTCCGTAGACAGCGACGGCTCGGAGCCACTCTACGAGATCTATCGTGTGCCTGAGGAGGGTGGCGCGCCCGAACCCGCGCCAGGTGTAGGAGAGGACTTCGTGGCCGCGAGCATCCGCGTCTCTCCCGACGGCAAGCGGTTGGCCGTCATCGGACGCCTCGACCCGAAGTCGCCGACGAACCTGTATGTGCTTGACCCCCTCGTCGAAGACTTCACGGCCGTAACGACGAACGAAGACATGGAGATAAAGACCGGGCCGGACGACCTGGCGTGGTCGCCAGGCGGCAAGAGTGTCGCCGTCATCGCCCGTGGCACCCTATCCACGGAACCCGAGGTGCGCGCGGATCCTGCCGACAGACTGCTGAGAGACTTCTACAACCTCTACGAGATACCGGTCGGCGGGACCCCGCGATGAGGGATGTCGTATTCTGGCTCTCCGGTGCGGCCCTGGCCTTCCTGGTCACAGCGGGAGCTTTCCTGCTTCTGGCGAACCTCGCCACCGCCCCTTCCGAGAAGAGCCTGAATCCGGACAGGGCACCGGGCGACTCCGGACACACCTTGGACCTGCAACTGGACAGAGAACGGCTTGCGTCTCTCGAGCCGCTCCCCGATCAGAGTCTCGACCTGGCAGTAGAGAACGAGGGCGGCGAGCAACTGTCGCACGTGAACGTGACCCTGATCGTCTCCTCCGAGAACACAACCCTATCGGATTCTCGCTACTACAGGCAGACGGTCGAGACGCTACCAGCCGGCGGGACCGCCAACGTGCGTTTCGAGTTCGACCTCGGAGCCCCCGAACAGCCCGTCGCGAGACCACCCGCACCGACCCTGGAACCATCGCGTGAGATCCTGGAGCTCAGGGCCACGACTCCAGAGGGCAACTCGACGATCAGGACGGTGATCCTGCCACCTTGAGGCCCTACCGGCTTCTTTGCTCGCCCGTAGAACGGGCCAGAGCACCAGGCACAGGCGATTTGAGCCCAGGCAGCTTTACCCGCCCGACCAGCGCCCGCGCCAGCTCCCCAACCTCGACAGCGCTCTTCAGGTCGATGTGCGCGAGCGTATAGTAGCTCATGCGGTATGGGGCGCGGCGCACGGGCCGCCAGCCGCTCTCCAGAAGGAACGAAGTAGGCACGTGATTGGACACCCCACGGTCGCTCGCTATCGCTTCGACCCTCCCGACGCCCCGCTGCCTGAGATCCCTGAGCATCCTGACCAACAGCCGGCGGCGCGTGCGTACGTCCCCCCCGACGTAAGCCAGCAGCACGGCATCCTCATCGATCGGCCCCAGAGGGTAGCGCGCCGCGCGCGCCAGACGTTCCGGCGGCCCGTAGACCACAAACCCCTGAACCTCTCCACCGCGCCGCACGGCGAAACCCGCCGTACCCCAGAGGCCGTTCAGTTCTCGGAACCAATCTTCTGCCGAGTACCCATCGCCGGTCCAGTACGAGATCACGGCCTCGAGGCCGGGCACCTCGCTGGCGTCCTCGGCTGAGATCTCAGCGATCATCGGCACGAAAGACGTTGGTCTCATCGCTCCTGACCCGGGCCGCTGTCCTTCGGACCCCGCAGCCGTTCCCTGGTCTCTCTCACCTTCCGACGGAGCTCTTCGGACCTCTCGGCGTCGGGGCTGGCAGTCTCTTCGAACGCCTCGGACTCGACGCCGCGGGACACGTCCCTGAGGTAAGGCCGCGACGTCCCCGCCTCCCCAGAGGCCGTGTAAGAGTCTCCGAGGTCGACGACCTCGGGGCGTTGGCGAGACCCTTCGCGGACCTCGGCTAGACGCTCCCTCATCTGCTCCTGCGCATCGAAATAGGTCTCGCGGCTCCTCTCGCGGGCCTCCCCAGCCCTGTTGGCGAGCGAACCCCTGAGCTCTTTGCCACTCCGCGGGGCCAGGAGTATGCCCACGAGGGCCCCTACCGCGCCGCCGAGCACGAAGGTTCTCAGTCGCTGCCTGTCCAGCACCTTTGTCTCCTTCTGGCCTGCAGGGTTATTCTAACCGCTTTTCGCGCGGGTGATGGGGACCCCATGCCTGGGCGTGCCGGCGTCGAGGAGCATCGCCGAGGGCTGCCGGCCAGCCCTGTCGGCTATCCCCGATACCCTGTTGGTCACGATCTCCACAGCCGCGTCCGAGGTGTTCTCTATGGAGAGGTTCTCGACGGCCTGCACACCTGCCCTGGTAGAACTCTCGACGATGTAGTCGTGGATCTGGCGTATCTCCCTGAAGTAGGAGATGTACTCCTCAGCCGGACGACGCATTGCGGTTCCGAGGGCCCTGATGTAGAAACGCGAGCGGTGCGCGTGCTCGTCGGAGAGGTACACCACAAGCGTGCACACGTTCGGGTGGTCGCGGTAGCGATTGAGGATGATCTCAGGAACGAGGTGAACCCCCTCGACCACGAGGTTCGTCCCCTCCTTCAGTCCCCTGTCCACGATGGCCTCGACGCCGACGGCGACCTGGGAGGCCTGTTGCCTGAAACCATAGAGGACCATCTCGTCTTCCTCGACGGGCACCCTCAGGTCCTCGCGCTTTATATCGTAGGAGCTCTTGTGGAGCAGAGGGAGCAGATCGGGGCTTACGGCGCGCCGCAGCACCTCCCTGATGGAGTCAGTACCGACCACGCTCTGGATGTTGAGGCGCCTGGCCACGTCGGCGGCGAGCGTGCTCGTCCCTACCCCCGTCGCCCCGCCGATCAAGACCACAATAGGCTCGGTCGACTCCCGCAGTACGCGCCACTTGTCGAGCCTGCCTACGACGAAAGCATCCTTCTTGACCAGCTTGTTCCTGACGCGGGCAAGGACCTCCTCCTCCTCGACCGTGTAGCGCTGCTCGGCCAGGAGCTCGGCGCGCACCTCGCTCGCTATCCGGTGCGCCAGCTCGGCGCGCGCCC
>JACCSM010000120.1 GCA_013698525.1 Rubrobacteraceae bacterium | reverse complement strand
CTACCTGGCGCTCGAGGTCGATGACCTTCTTCACGCCGGCGAGGTTCATCCCCATCTCCTGGGTCAGCCTCTGTATGTAGCGGCCGAGGTCAACGTCCTCCTGCGAATAGAGCCTGGTGTTCTTTATGCTCTTGCGCGGCCGGAGCAGGCCCTTATGCTCGTACATCCGCAGCGTCTGCGGATGCACCCCGATAAGCTCTGAGGCAATCCCGATCATGTAGACTGGACGCTTTCTGAGGCTCACGATCCCACCTTCTTGAAGAGATCCTCTCTGACATCTTCGTCCCGCTCTTCGGCGAGGGCCTCGAGGATCTCACGCTCCCGCCGCTTGAGCTTCTTCGGCACGACCACGCCTACCCGCACGATGAGGTCACCCTTCTCCCCACCGTCGGTCTTCGCCCTTGGCGCTCCCGCGCCCCGCACCCTGAACTGCTTGCCGTCCTGCGTACCGGCAGGCAGCCTGACCCTCACAGTACCGCCGCCAGGCCTCGGTACCTCGATCTGCGCCCCGAGCACCGCCTCGACGAAGCTGACAGGCACCTCGACCACAAAGTCGTCGCCGCGCCGCCCGAAGACGGGATGCTTCTCGACCCGCGTCACGACGTACAGGTCTCCGGCAGGCCCACCTCTCCTGCCCGCGCTCCCCCGGCCAGGGATCCTGACCTTCATGCCTTCCCGCGCCCCGGCGGGTATTCTGACCTTGACCTGCCTGCTCTTGCGTACCCTGCCGTTACCCCCGCAGACCGTGCACGGCTTCTCGATGATCCTGCCCTCGCCCCCACACCTGGAACACGGCGTCGATAGCGCGAAGAACCCCTGGTCACGACTCTGTACCCCCCTGCCACCACACTCGGGGCACGTCAGCGGCGTAGTCCCAGGAGCCGCACCCGTGCCCCTGCACTCGCCACAAGCCTCCTCGACAGGTACCCCGACCCGCGTCGTTACACCGTTCAAAGCATCTTTGAAACTCAACCTGACGTTTACGGTTATATTCTCGCCTTTTGCCTGGGCCCCCTGTGTAGTATTGGCCGTCCGTCCGAAGATGTCCCCGAGATTTCCGAAGCCGCCGAGCAGATCCGAGATATCCTCGAAGTCAGCGCCTCCCGGCCGTCCCTGCCCGGCACCCTGGGAGCCGAAGAAGGTGCGGGGACCTTCGTCGTATTCCCGTCTTTTCTCGGGTTTCGAGAGGACCTCGTAGGCATGCTGTATCTCCTTGAAACGCTCTTCGGCCTGCCTGTCGCCAGGGTTGGCGTCGGGATGAAACTTGCGCGCGAGCCTGCGGTAGGAGCGTCGGATCTCATCCTGCGAGGCCTCTTTGGATATCTCGAGAACCTTGTAGAGATCTACCTTCTCCATACCCTATACCTGCTTCGCAACTACAACTTTCGCCGCCCGAATCGGCTTCCCGTTGAGTACATAGCCTCTCTGGAAGGTCTGGATGATGGTACCTTCCTCGTGCTCTTCGGAGAACTGGCCCATAACGGCCTCGTGGACGTTAGGGTCGAATATCTGGCCGTCTGAGGCGACGGGCAGGAGGCCTTCGTCGCCGAGTACGTCGGCGAGTTGGTCCCTGGTAGCCTGCACGCCCTCGCGGATATCTCCCCCGGCTTCGAGCGCGCGATCCAGGTTATCGAGGACGGGGAGGAGCTCCTGCACCAGCCTCTCTGATGCCATCGAGAGTATACGGATACGTTCCCGCTCCTGGCGCTTGCGCGAGTTCTCGAACTCGGCCTTGAGGCGACGCAGGGCGTCGAGGTACTGGTCCCGCTCCCGGCGCGTGGCCTCCAGCTCTACCGAGAGTACCGTCGCCTCATCCCATCCCAGGCCTGGCTCCTCGTCGGAGGCAGATTCGACCTCGGTGTCTCCTGGCGCGCCAGGTCCCTCACTGTTTTCGAGGGAGGCAGGGTCGACCGGGGAGCCCTCGGCCTCCTCTACTGCCTCCTCCTCCTGCCTGGCGTCGTCCCCGAGTTCAGGGTCTCGCTTGTTCTCCTCGCTGCTCAATGCTCCCTAATCCTCCTGTGGTTGCCACGCGGGCTGCCGCCCTGCCCTTGTCGTGCGGTTACTTGCGCTCCTCGCCGTCCTCGTCCTCGTCGACGACCTCAGCGTCCTCCACCAGGTCATCATCGGTATCCGTGGCCCCGGCGGAGCTGGCCTCTTGCTCCTGGGCAGCCTGGCTGTAGAGGACCTCGGAGAGCTTGTGAGAGGCGGTCACCAGCGCTTCTTGCTTGCTCTTGATCTCCTCGACGTCGCCGCCGGCGAGCGCCTCCTTGGCCTCCTTTATGGCCTGCTCTATCTCCAGCTTGGTGTTCGGGTCGACTTTGCCGTCAACATCTTTGAGCGAACGCTCGATGGAGTACACGAGGTTGTCCGCGTTGTTGCGGACGTCGGCCTCCTCACGGCGACGCTTGTCCTCCTCGGCGTGCGATTCCGCGTCCTGCATCATCTGCTGGATCTCCGTGTCCGAGAGGCCGCCGGAGGCCGTGATGGTGATCCTCTGCTCCTTGCCAGTCCCCAGGTCCTTGGCCCCGACGTTGACTATGCCGTTCGCGTCTATGTCGAAAGCGACCTCGATCTGGGGTACACCCCTGGGCGCAGGCGGGATACCGACTAGCTGGAAGTTGCCGATGATCTTGTTGTAAGCCGCTATCTCGCGCTCGCCCTGGTAGACCTTGATCTCGACCGATCCCTGGTTGTCGTCTGCGGTGGTGAATACCTCACTCTTACGTGTAGGTATAGTGGTGTTCCGCTCGATGAGCTTGGTGAACACCCCGCCCTTGGTCTCTATGCCGAGGGAGAGTGGCGTAACGTCGAGGAGCAGCACGTCCTTGACCTCGCCCGCTAGCACGCCGGCCTGGATGGCGGCCCCGACGGCGACTACCTCGTCAGGATTGATGCCCTTGTGGGGCTCCTTGCCTGTGATCTCCTTGACCTGCTCCTGAACCGCGGGGATGCGGGTCGAGCCGCCGACGAGTATCACCTGGTCGACCTGTCCCGGCTGCAGGTTGGCGTCCTCCATCGCCTGGCGCACAGGACCTGCGGTCGCCTCGACGAGGTCGGCGGTCAGGTTGTTGAACTGCGCCCTCGTGAGGGTCAGGTCCATATGCTTGGGACCGTTCTGATCCGCCGTGATGAAAGGTAGGTTTATCGAGGTGCTGGTCGTCGAGGAGAGCTCCCTCTTGGCCTTCTCGGCGGCCTCGACTAGGCGCTGGGCGGCCATCTTGTCCTTCGAGAGGTCTATACCCTCTGACCTTCTGAACTCGTCAACCATCCACTCGACGACCTTGGCGTCGAAGTCGTCGCCGCCGAGGTGGTTGTTCCCGCTAGTGGCCTTGACCTCGAAGACCCCCTCGCCGAGCTCCAGGATGGAGACGTCGAACGTACCGCCACCAAGGTCGAAGACGAGAATGGTCTGGTCCTCCTCCTTGTCCATACCATAGGCCAGCGACGCCGCGGTCGGCTCGTTGATAATCCGCTTGACGTTCAACCCGGCGATCCTGCCGGCATCCTTGGTCGCCTGGCGCTGGGCGTCCTCGAAGTATGCTGGCACCGTGATAACGGCCTCGCTGACCTCCTCGCCCAAATACTCCTCGGCGTCCCTCTTGAGCTTCTGGAGGGTCATCGCGGAGATCTCGGGCGGAGAGTACTCCTTGTCGTCGACCCCTATCCTGATGTCCCCGCCAGGACCCGACTTGACCTGGTAACCGACGCGCTCGGCCTCGACCTTCACGTCGCTGTAACGCCGCCCCATAAAGCGCTTGATCGAGTAGACGGTGCGCTCCGGGTTCGTGACCGCCTGCCTCCTCGCAAGCTGCCCTACCAGCCGCTCTCCACTCCTCCTGTCGAAGGCCACGACCGACGGCGTCGTCCGCTCTCCCTCGGAGTTGGTGATCACCGTCGGATCCCCACCCTCGAGTACCGCAACACAACTGTTGGTCGTGCCTAAATCTATTCCAATGCTCTTGGCCATGCGCATACCTCCTGCGAGATAACGTTATCTAAAGTGGCGTCAGTATAAAATCTTAGTCTCATACTTGCAAGTTTTGCAGATTCGATTGCCGCTACGAAGGAACCCCCTTATAGGGTAGGATACGGTGATACCGGGCATCGTGGACGCCGGTGGTAAGTCCGGAGGGTTTAGGGAGTCAGATTGGATGAAACGATCCTGTTGGTCGATGATGACGCGGCGCTTTTGGAGGTCACGTCCATCGTGCTGACATCCGAGGGTTACCGGGTAGTAACGGCTGAGGACGGGGTCGAGGCGCTCCGGATACTCGGGCGAGAGGGTTTGGATCTCGTGGTACTCGACATCATGTTGCCGAAGATGAGCGGGTTCGAGGTCTTGAAGAAGATGCGCGAGCACAGCGACGTCCCCGTCGTCTTGCTCACGGCGAAGAGCCAGTCCGTGGACAAAGTAGTCGGGCTAGAACTCGGGGCCGACGATTACATCACCAAGCCCTTCGACACCAAAGAGTTGCTGGCCAGGATCAAGGCCATCCTCAGGCGTTTCGGGCGGGACGGCAGAGGCGGGGAAGGACTCTTGAGGCTAGGTCCTTTGGAGTTGGATCCGAACGGTTACACCGTCAGCCGCTCGGGGGAGACGCTGGATCTCACGCCCACGGAGTTCAAGATACTCGCGCTCCTCATGCGCCGTCCCGGTCAGGCCTTCACGCGCGCCCAGATCTCAGAGGCCGTCTCCACGGGGTCGCATTACCTGGCCAGCCGCTACATAGACGTCCACATAAGCAGGCTCAGGGCCAAGGTCGAGCGCGACCCTTCGAGGCCTGAGATCGTACAGACCGTCCCCAGCGTCGGCTACAGGGCCGCAAGGCCGCTCTAGGCCCAGCGACGGAGGATAGGCATAGACAAGCGAGAAAATAGGGGGCTCCCGCCGGCGCTGAGTTTCAAGGCCAGGATCTTCGTAGCCCTCGTTGGGATCTCTTCAGTGACGAGCCTGATCATCGGGTTGGTCCTGTATTACTTCGCGCAGGACAGGCTGGTCCACGCGGAGAACACGCTGCTCAAGCAACGTTCCCAGACGGCCAACGCCGGCGCGCAGGACTTCCTGGAAGGCCTGCGCGACCCCGAGGACAAGACCCTCCCTCCCCCGCAGGACTACGCAGAGGCGCTCGTGCAGTCGGTCGCCGACCCGACGGGACTGGAGGTGCTCTACGTCGGCCCCGACATCGAACCCCTTGCCGCCCGCGACGGCCTCGGGAATCCCATCGACCCTGGGAAAGCCTACAAGGGACTCGACAAAGGGGAGCTCCAAGAGACTGCCTCATCGCCACGGGGGGAGGGCAGGCTAGTGTGGAGCGAGGGGCGCTCGGGTTACGTGGCGGTGTGGCCGCTAACTGCCTCCGACGGTACCGTTGAGGGGGTGTTGATCTACGACGTTCCCCGCGACGAGCTCGGGGAGACGCTGGCTTATCTGCGCTACGGTATTCTGGGTGCCATACTTACCAGCATCCTCCTTGCCGGGGCGGCTAGCCTGCTCCTCACGCGTCGGGTCACGCGTCCCCTCTCCGAGACCCGGGACGCAGCCATAAGAGTCGCCTCCGGAGACTACACAGCGACCGTGCCCGTCAAGAGCAGAGACGAGCTCGGCGAGGTAGCCAGGACCTTCAACTACATGGCCGAGGAGATAGAGCACTACGTCGGGGAGATCCAGGAGCAAAAGAGCCGTCTGGAGGCCGTCCTCGAAGCCTCTCCCGAGGCGGTCGTCGCGACGGACCCCGGTGAGCGGATCACGATGGTCAACCCTGCGGCGGCCAGGATGCTGGGCATCAGGGCCTCGGACAGGGGACGTACGCTTGAGGAGATCGGGGCCCCGCGCGCACTCCTGAGGTGCCTGCGCGAAGCAGCCGCCAACGGGGTCGCGGTAAGGGAGGTCGAACTGGGAGAGAAGGCTTACTGGGCTTACGCCGCCCAGATGGGCAGGGGTCAACCAGGCGTCGCACACAACGGTGGCGGGAGCCCGGGCATCATCCTGGCCGTAAGGGACATCACCGAGCACCGCTCGCTCGAGAAGGCCAAGACGGCCTTCGTCTCGGATTTCTCCCACGAGCTAAGGACTCCCCTTACCACCATCCAGAGCGCGGTCGGCCTGTTAGAGCGGGCGC
>JACCSM010000115.1 GCA_013698525.1 Rubrobacteraceae bacterium | reverse complement strand
CGTAAGTATAGAGTCCGACGATGCCGGTTACCTCGATTTCTACCCCGGTCTCCTCCAGCGTCTCGCGCTCGGCGGCTGCTTCGGCGCCCTCACCCCGCTCGACGAACCCTCCGGGGAAGGTCCACTTGCCGTAGCCGGGCTCGATGGCGCGCTTTATAAGGACGATCCCATCGTCGCGCTCGAAGATGGCCCCGGCCACCAGTTTTGGTCCCATGTAGAAAACGAACCCACAGTTCCCGCACACGAGCCGCTCGGGCTCGCCCTCCTTGAGAACGCGACTCTCGAAGCGTCCGGCGCAGCGGGGACAGAACCTGTACTCGGGGGCGTTCAAAACCCCATGCTCAGGAACGCTCCGTCGCTAATTGGTGCTCCGGCAGCGCGCAGGAGGCACCCTCCGAGAAGCCCGCCGCCCGCACCCCGAAGACGCGGTTGAAGCGGGCCCGGTAGTTCTCCCACGCTATGGCCGCGGCCAGCTCGACGAGTTGCGCCTCGCTGAATCGCCGGTTCAGTCTTTCGAGGAGGCCGGGCGGCACTTCCACCGGGATACGGGACATCTCCACCGCGAGATCCATCACCATCCGCTCCTCATCCGAGAAGGCCGGGCTCTCGCGGTATCGTGACAGGTCGCGGATCTGCTTCTCGGTCACGCCCAACGCCCTGCCCACGGCAGAGCCGATGTCCAGTCAGAAGGGACACCCGATAAGCGCGCTCGACTTGAGCGAAGCCAGCGCCTTGAGGCGACCGTCAACTTTGCCGCTCATCATCAGCGCTGTCTCGTAGGTCCCCACTGCGCCAAGCAACGCGGGCCGCTTGACCATCAGCCGAAGCAGGTCGGCCGGGGTCTCACGATATCGCGGCAGTATACGGGCGAAGGTCCTGCCGTAGGCGATTATCTTGTCGAAGATCACGTCAACTCTCCCTTCGTCAAGCGTCCGCTGGCTACGCGCTCCGTGCTAGAATATCCGCTCATGCGGACGTAGCTCAGTTGGTAGAGCGCCAGCTTCCCAAGCTGGAGGTCGCGGGTTCGAAGCCCGTCGTCCGCTCTTTCTCTCATGGTCTAATTTCAAAGATTTGTGTACTTATGTAGCTCCAATTCTTCCCATATCTGGGGCCATTCCGCTTTGAGTTTGCGTTTGCCGTGGTCGTTGACGGCACGATACAGATTCATGCCGAACGAGTCTTTAGCAAAGCAATTGTTATACCTGCTCAAGTAATCTTGTGGGGGCCACCTGACAATCCGCGCAAAGTACCACACTAGGTTCTCGTCAATTTCGCTGTAATACTTGTACTGTTCCTCGAAGGTAGCCGATTCTGTCTGATACGTCTTCGGGTAGAAGGCTTCGAGTTCGGTCACGTTTGCTCGATCTACTGAATCGTTTGCCAAGAAGTACAGAAGCGTAATGGCGACGTTTTCCGCATGGAAACCTTTGTCTGGTACCAAGGCAGGATAGTTCTTGATTGCGTAGGCAATGTAATAGGCGATGTGCTGCGTAAGTTCAGGTTCTTGCGGTACTTGGGGTTCTTCCTCTACCTTCGTCTGCGCGAAAGCTCCTGGAACCTCGGAGTTCAGTGCGGATGCGTCCTTTCGTAATAGTTGATGTACCCTCACCTCGTCGCCGTGCTTATCGGTGGTCACGTAACTACGGAATGACCCCATGTAGCTTTCGCGTAAGCGTAGATCCTCGTAGACAGTCTGATTTACGAGTATCTGGCCGCCGTCTGCTTTATCCATCACACGCTGCGCAGTGTTTATACCGGCTCCCGCTATGTTCAATTTGTCGTTGATATCCGTAACCAAATTGTCAGTATTGGCGCTGAGACCGACGCGGACCTGGAATTTGCGCGACTCGTCAATATCGGGGTCTGCGTTGTGCCGATAGAGTACTTTCAGTATGCTGAGGGCCAAGCGTACGTGGATGTCGTACGGATCTTCGAAGTTCAGCAAGGATATGCAGAGTCCGTCGCCAGTAGGAATAAGTATGCGCTTATCTTGCGATACTTTATTTTGCTCCAAGCAACCACTTATGTACTTGTTCAACAGGCCCACGATGTCTGCTTGAGCCTCCACGCTGCGGTTATGTGTGAACCCGACAACATCAAGGAAAATGTGCTTCGCAGGTGTGGTTCTTGCTTTTTCCAATGAAACCTCTGAGAATCAGTGTACGATGCCGGTTCGAATTTTACGAAGTGCGGGTGCGTGGACACAACAGTGGTCTATCTCCAGATTTCGCCCTTGCCGAGCTTTATTAAGCAGTACCGACTGGTGGTTATCTGGGGTCTTCTCCACAGCCATTGCTCCTTCCGTGCTTACAGTACCGGAGGAAGTGTAGCGTCCGTCCGCAGGAGGCCAACGGCGGGTTCACGACGAGAACGCGGCGGAGTTTCAGTCTCCGCTGAGTCCGAGGCTCATGGATTCGGTTCGAGGGTCATCCCCCGTTCCGAGAGCCGTTCCCCGAACTCCCGTTGCCCCGGATCTTGCGCATCAGCCATTTGGCCGGGTCGTAATATTCGTCGGCGACGCGCTCTTTCAGGGGGATGATGGAGTTGTCGGTGATCTTGATGTCCACCGGACACACTTCGGTGCAGCACTTGGTGATATTGCAGAACCCGAGACCGTTTTCCTCCTTGAGATCCTTCAGCCGATCCGCCTCGTCCATCGGGTGCATCTCAAGCCACTGATTGCGGACGAAGAAGCGGGGACCGGCGAACTCGGGGTGCTTGTGGTGCGTCCTCAAGACGTGACACACGTCCTGGCACATGAAGCACTC
This sequence comes from Rubrobacteraceae bacterium, assembly GCA_013698525.1. GTDB lineage: Bacteria > Actinomycetota > Rubrobacteria > Rubrobacterales > Rubrobacteraceae > Rubrobacter_D. The sequence goes on along the minus strand of JACCSM010000115.1, from coordinate 209 downwards.
GATGCACTTCTTCGGCTCGTACAGACGCTCCACGTCCTCTTCGTACATCGTGAACGGGGCCTGCTCGCTACTCTGGAACGGCTTGATGGCCTTCGACACTTCGTAGTTCCAGGAGACATCGGAGACCAGGTCCTTTATCACCGGGAAGGCGCGCATGGGGTGGACGTGGATCTCCTCCTCGTCGTACTCCTCGACCCGCGTCTTGCAAA
>JACCSM010000114.1 GCA_013698525.1 Rubrobacteraceae bacterium | reverse complement strand
AAGAGCACCTCGCCGGTCTCGATATCGACCTCCTGGGCTATCCCGTCGAGAACTTTACCGTATACATTATCGCCCACCGGAATGTAGTCCCATGGCACCTTGTTGTAGATCGTGATCAACGCCGTGTCCTCGGGCGTGATGAGGAACTCGTGGTGGTCCCCCTCGAAGCCGTTGCCGGCCCTTACCCTCTTTATCTCCCGATAGGAGTGGTCACAGATCACGTACTCGCCCTGGCCGTAGCCCGTGTGTTGTCCCTCCCACCAGGTGAGCACCGTCTCTCCCTTGTACGTCTGCGCTTTGAAGTCCATCACATCCATATCCTCGTTCTGCAAGAGGCGCAGCCACACGGGCTGTCCGTCATTGTCGAGGATCATGCAGCCGTCCTGCCCCGGACCGGCCTCCACTGGTCCGTTCTTCGCGGCGATGAAGATGTAGCCCGGCGCCGTGCCAGGGAGGTTCTTGTTCACCTCGATGACCGGCGCGTGGAGATCCGGGCGCGAGCGGAAGCTCCACACCTGCCCCGCCTGCGCGGATGTGGCGGTAGCCCGGATGCGTGGGGCCGGATCGCAGCCCAGGGTGCCGCCGAACGCGACCAAAGCGGCGGCGCCAGCTGCGGCCTGCAGGAACCCTTTTCGCGTGATCCCGGGGTTCAAGATGCCGCTCTCTCGCTCTTGTCCTGGCTACTGCTTCGTATGACCGTTATCCGACGACGAGGTTGACGAGCCGTCCGGGCACGTAGATGCTCTTGCGGAGCTCCTTGCCTTCGAGGTGAGGACGGACCCTGGCGCTCGACAGTGCCAGTTCTTTGGCTGTCTCTTCGGAGATATCGGCGGGGGCTTCGATGCGGTCGCGCAGCTTGCCGTTTACCTGCACTATAAGCGTGATCTCGCTGGCCTGGATCAGGGCTTCCTCATAGCCTGGCCACGCCTGCTCGTGCACCGAGTAGTCCTCCCCCATCGCGGCCCACATCTCCTCGGCGTGGTGCGGCGCGAACGGGGAGAGAACCGTGACGAAGGTCCGCAACGCCTCGTGCCACTCCTCGCGGCCCCTGACCGCGAGCAGGTAGTTCGTGTGCTCCATGAGGGCTGCGATGGCCGTGTTGAACCGGAAGGCTCCGAGGTCGTCTGTGATCTTCTTGACGAGCCTGTTGGTCCTGCGGGGGAGCTCCGACGGGTCGGCCTCGCCGCCCGAGGAGACGCCCCCTGTCACCAGCGAGAGGGCGCGCCTGAGCCAGCGCGAGACGCCCTCTATGCCCTTGCCGTCCCAGGGACCGCCTTCGTTCCAAGGACCGATGAACATCAGGAAGCATCGGAGCGCGTCGGAGCCGAAGCGGTCAACGTACTCCTGTGGGTTGACCACATTGCCTCGGCTCTTGCTCATCTTCTGCCCGTCGGGCCCGAGTATATTCCCCTGGTTGCGCAGGCGGGTCATCGGCTCGTCGAAGTCGACCAGACCAAGATCCCTCATCACCTTCGTGAAGAAGCGGGCGTAGAGCAGATGCAATATGGCGTGCTCGATGCCGCCGGTGTACTGATCCACCGGAAGCCACTTCTCTCCGCGCTCGGGATCGAACGGCCCCCTATCGTAGTGCGGCGAGAGGTAACGGTACCAGTACCACGAGGAGTCCATGAAGGTGTCCATCGTGTCCGTCTCGCGCGTGGCTGGACCTCCGCAGCGGGGACACTCCGTATTGTAGAAGCCAGGGTCGAGTTTGAGGGGTGACTCGCCCGTAGGCATGAACTCGGTGTCCTCGGGGAGAAGGACCGGCAGGTCCTCTTCGGGGACGGGGACGATGCCGCACTCGTCGCAGAAGATTATAGGGATCGGGGTCCCCCAGAAGCGCTGGCGGCTGATCAACCAGTCGTGAAGCCGGTACGTGACCGTAGCCTTGCCGGCGCCGCGTTCCTCGAGCCAGGCCGTCACCTTCTCCTTGCCCTCGGTGCTCGGGGTGCCGTCGCATTCATTCGAGTTGACCATCGTGCCCTCGCCGGCGTAGGCTTCATCGAGATCTTCGCCGTTCCAATCCGGCGGCGCTATCACCGTCCTGATCTCGATGCCGTACTTCTTCGCGAACTCGAAGTCTCGCTCGTCGTGGGCCGGTACAGCCATGATCGCGCCCGTACCGTAGCCCATCAGGACGTAGTCGGCTATGTAGACGGGGATCTCCTCCCCGTTCGCCGGGTTGATCGCGTAAGCTCCAGTAAATACGCCGGTCTTCTCCCTCGTCACATCGGTACGGTCGATCTCGCTCATCTTCGCCGCCCTCTCGACGTAGGCGCGCACCTCTTCGGACTGCTCCGGGGTGGTTATAGCCTCGATGGCAGGATGCTCCGGGCTCATTACGAAGAACGTTGCGCCGAAGAGCGTATCGGGGCGGGTGGTGAATACTTCGACGGGGCCGTAGCCCTCGATCTCGAACCTTATCTCGGCCCCCTCGGAGCGCCCGATCCAGTTTCGCTGCAGCGTCTCGACCCGCTCGGGCCAGTCTATCTTCGAGAAGTCGAGGAGCTCTTCGGCGTAGTCTGTGATCTTGAAGAGCCACTGCGGCAGGTTCTTCTTGATGACCGGCGTCCCGCACCGCTCGCAGCGCTTGTCCGGCCCTACGACCTGTTCTCGGGCCAGCGTCGTGTTGTCCTTAGGGCACCAGTCGACGGGGGCCTCCATGCGGTAAGCGAGCCCCCTCTCGAAGAACTTGAGGAAGAACCACTGGTTCCAGCGGTAGTACTCGGGGTCGCAGGTCACGACCTCGGAGTCGAAGTCGAACATCGCGCCCATCTGCCTGAGCTGGCCGCGCATCCGCTCGATGTTCGAGTAGGTCCAATCGCGAGGGGGGATACCACGCCCTATAGCGGCGTTCTCGGCCGGCAGCCCGAAGGCGTCGAAGCCTATCGGGAAGAACACCCGAAAGCCGTTCATCCGCATAAAGCGCGCCCTGGTGTCCGAGGGTGTCATCGGGTACCAGTGCCCGACGTGCAGATCCCCGCTCGGGTAAGGGAGCATCGTGAGCGCGTAGTGCTTCGGCTTGTTCTCGTCCTCGTCGGTCTTGTACAGGCCACTCTCGGCCCACCGCTCTTGCCAGCGGTGTTCGAGGTCCGTGGGGTCGTAGGTTCTTCTTTGTTTCGTCTCGCTCACGAGAGACTCCTTCGGTTACGGGCTTGGGGTGGTTCTAGATCGTGGGAAACGCGCGCAGGGCTTTATAGTCGGGAGTCCGACTTCTGAACCTTGTGATCCCTGGCGCACATACACTTAATATAGCATCAGGTTTGCCCTCTATGAAAGGAGAAAGCCGCCCGGAGTGGATTCTGGGCGGCGAGTGAGCGCCTGTTGGTGAAAGGTCTAACCTGCCGCCTTGGCAACTTTCCCAGTCTTCGGACGTTCGCGCCGGGCGAAGAGATCACGGACAAGCGAGATCAGGTACCCTAGAGTCGCCGCGCCGACCAGATAAGCACCTACCATCCATACGGCATCCTCGAGGCGCGCTGCCTCTGACCTCCCGCCAAGGAACCACAACGAGTCCCGCCAGCCACCTTCGAGACGTGCGGCGTCGAGCGACCCATCGTAGAAGAGCAGGGAGCGCAGCCCGTCGATGACGTAGCGCAGGGGAAGCCAGTCGGCGTAGGCCTGGTAGAAGGGCGGGAGCGCCTCCAGGGGTGCGAGGCCTCCGGAGGAGACGAGGCCAAGGATCACGTTCAGAACCGCGCTGATGCCGATGCCTGCGGGCCCGAACGCCACCGCTAAGAGCATGGTCACGGACGCGGCCGCCGTCGTCGCGAGCGCGAGGAACAGGTACACCTGCGCCGTGCTCGCCTCGTGCTCGACGCCGAGAAGGCCGAACGCGACCCACAGCTCGGCCCCGGCTATGAGCAAAGCGTATGCGAGCCCGAGCAGGAGCCGTACCGTCCACAATCCCGTGCGGGAAGTGCGCAGGCTCCGCGCTTCCAGGCGTTCGGCGGCGCCGCCGACGAGGAAGAAGATGGCCGCGCCCCCGATCAGTCCCGAGAGGTTGACCAAGAATGCGAGGGAGAAAGGCGATTGCCCGTTACCAGAGTCGGGCCCGACCGGCTGCGCCTCCGTGACGTCGGCCCTGACAGGGTCTCCGATGACAGCGGCGACCTCAAGCGTGAGCTGTGCCCCCTGCTCCGCTGCAGCCGAGGAGAGTCGCTCGCTCGTCGCCCCCGAGACCGCACTCACGATCCCGGTAGAGATGTTCTGAACGGGTGTCGCGGCGGCCTGGCCGGCCGAAGGATTCGTGAGGACCTCTATCTGGGCCGGCTCGGGGGCCTTCGGAAGCGGCCCGGCCGCGCCGGATACGTCGGCCTCGGAGACGTTCCCCTTCACAGGGTCGGAGATCACCGCTGCGGTACCCTGTGGCACGGGCGCGCCCTGCTCCGAGAGGCCTCCCAGTATGCGCTCGCTCGTGG
>JACCSM010000112.1 GCA_013698525.1 Rubrobacteraceae bacterium | reverse complement strand
TCGCCGGTGTGATGGACGGTATCGTCTACGGCTCGGCCGTCGGTTTCGGCTTCGCCATCGCTGAGGACCTGCTCTACGGTCTACAGTTCGGTCCGGAGACGTTCATCGTCCGCAGGATTTTCGGTGGATTCGCACACGCGTCTTTCACCTCGCTTACGGGGATCGGTATCGGCCTCATACCCTTGGTCAACAACAGAATGCTCAAGGGCATCCTGCCCGTGCTCGGCCTCCTCGGGGCTATACTGTTGCACGCGGCCTTCAATTTTACGGCCACCGTGTTCGGGCCTGTCGGCTACTTGGTGTTGTTCTGCGTAATCCTCGTCTACATCTTGGTCATCGTCGTGTGGCTCGCCGTCGAGCGACGCGCTATACGCGAAGAGCTTCTGGATGAGGTTCCGCAAGGGACGATCACCTCGCAAGAATACGCCATGCTCCCTAGCTACTTCCGAAGGACGGGCTACTATCTAGGACTGGTCTTTACGGGGAAGCTACTGACATGGTCCAGGGTCCGCAGACTGCACGCCGCCGCCGTTGACCTGGCCCTCGCGAAACGCCTCGCCCGCCGAACTGGTAGCCCCGGCAGCATGGACCGCGTCAGAATGCTCCGACGCAAGATCCTCGACTTGAGAGAGAAAGCGACCGTTCGGGCGGGCTTCTGAGCCGCCCGGCCTCGGGCATAATCCTCGCCGGGGGCGCCAGCCGCAGGATGGGACGCGAGAAGCTATCCCTGGAGGTCGAGGGGATGCCCCTGATCGAACGTGTCAGAGACGCGCTCGCAGGCTGCTGCCACGAAGTACTCGTGGTCGGAGATGGTGGGGCAAGGCTCGAAGGAGTCAGACACGTCACCGGCGAGCGACCGGGCGGACTTGGCCCACTGGCCGGTATGGAGGCCGGCCTCGCCTCCGCACGCCACCCACTAACCTTCGTCGCGGCCGGTGACATGCCTTTCTTGACCCGGAGCATGGTGGATTATCTGCTCGAACGTCTCGACAGGAGCGGCGTTCTGGCCGTAGTCCCGCGATACCGGGGGAGAACGCATCCGCTCTGCGCCGCCTACGCCAGGGCGCTTCTGCCACGTCTCGAGACGGATCTCGACGGCGGAGCGCGGGCTGTGCAAGGGTTCCTGGAAGGGGTTGACAAGGTCGATTATGTCGAAGTGGAGTTGCGGCGGTTCGGGGACCCCAGCCTTCTGCTGGTGAACGTCAACTCGCCCGAGGATCTGGAGTGGGCAAGACGCGGGGCCCGGCGTTGAAGGGACCGTTTCCGGGAGGCATCCTCATGGAGCTAAGGGAACTACAGAGAGTGCATAGGAGCCGGCCACCCACCTCCGCCCCCGGTGTGGCAGGAGGGAGACCCCGGGTTGCCGTGGTTCTCGGGGCGCAGGTCCTGCGTGGCGGGAGACCGAGTCCGACGCTCGAGGCCAGGACGCGGCACGCAGGCGAGTTGTACGGCCGGGGCCTGGCAGATCTGCTCGTACCGACAGGAGGCGAGGGCGAACATGCGCCCGGTGAGGCAGTCGTGATGTCGGGCATCCTGCGGGAGATGGGTGTGCCAGAGGCGGCGATCCTGCGCGAGGACACTGCCGGGAGCACCTGGGAGTCAGCCTCGAGGGTGGCTGAGATCGCACGCCGTAGAGGCATCGGTGAGGTCCTTGTGGTGACCGACCCGCTGCACTGCGTGAGGACGGTCGCGTCCTTCGGCAAGGTTGGGCTGCTTGCCGCGGCGGAGCCGGTGTATAGTAGCCCGATGTGGCGCAAGAAGTGGTCCCGCAGGGGGCAGTTCGTCAGGGAAAGTGGGGCTCTGGTCTGGTACAGGATAAGGTACGGGGTAGGGGCGCTCTCCCGGCCGTAGCCGTCGGGGTGCTGGCCGTATCGGCGTCCGCCATCTTTATCCGGCTGGCCGAGGCCCCTGCCGTCGCCATAGCGTTCTGGAGGTGTGCCCTTGGGGCGGCCGTGCTCCTGCCGCCGGCACTCATCAGGAAGGACCGCTTCCCGAGGGGCCGTGCCATGTACGCGGGGATAGCCTCCGGCGTGGCGCTCGGGGCCCATTTCGGGTTCTGGATCTCCTCGCTCGACTATACGAGCGTGGCTGCGAGCGTCGTCCTCGTATCGACCCAGCCTGTCTTCGTGGCGGTCCTTGCGTACCTGCTCTTCGGAGAGCGCACTACCCCGCTATCTTTCCTCGGCATCGTGATCGCCATAGCAGGCACGGCGGTTATCGCCTTCGACAGAACCGTAGGGTCGGCCGCAGTCCTAGGGAACGTCCTCGCGCTCATCGGGGCCGTGACGGTGGCCGTGTACGTCCTGATCGGACGCACTTCCCGTACGACCGGGGGCGTCGGCGTGCTCCCTTACTCCATAGTCGTGTACTCGGCGGCGGCGGCGACGTTGCTGCCCGTCGCCCTCGTCTTCGAGGTTCGTCTCTGGGGTTACTCGGGTGAGACCTGGTTCTGGTTGGCGGCGATCACCGCAGGTCCGCAGCTCATGGGCCATACGGTCTTCAACTGGGCCCTGCGCTACATGCAGGCCTCTATCATCTCTGGCACCATCCTGGCAGAACCCGCCGTCGCTGCGCTTCTGGCCTGGTTCGTCCTCTCCGAGAGGCCAGGCCCTCTGACGGTTTTCGGCGGCGCGTTCGTGCTAGCCGGACTGTATTTTCTCCTCAAAGGACGTTCGGTCGAGCCCGACCGCTAGCCGGCTTGGGATCTTCGATCACAGAGCGTTCCGGGGGTATGCTGTATCCTCACCCGTATGTACGGCAACCCAGGAAGAGTTTCGGGACCGATCAGGACGGGTTACTTTTATGGGATCGCGGGGGTGCTCGTCGCGCTCGTCTCGGATCTGTATTTCCTCTTCGTCGATCCCGCCGATACCCCTGGTTGGGTCCTCGCCGCATTAGCGCAGTACAGGACGCGGCTGGCCCTCGCTCTATTCCTGTTCTTGGCCATACTGGCGGCTCTCAGGGTGCGCCCCTCACGCCTCGACCCCGGGGTGCCCTACCGGTCGCTGCTGCTTCGCGACGGCGCCCTGGCCGCGACGGTGGTCGCCGTCATGGTCGGAGTCACGCTGTTCCTGACGACCGCCTTGCAGGCGACAATGCTCGCCGGAACCGCCCGCGACTACGCCGGAGAGGCTGCCCCGAAGATCGTCTCCTACGTCAACGAGGTGCGCACGGAGATCCGGCAGGAACGCAAAGAACGCGGGGCGTCCCCCGAGAAGGTCAGGGACCTCCCGCCACCGGCACAGGTCGGCGAGGTCGAGGCGACACTTCAACCGCCCTCCCTAAGGGACCTCGGCCGCTCTATGGCCAACTTCGTCCTGCGCGCTGTCCTCCTCGGAACGGCGGGCGGGCTGGTCGGGGCGCTCCGCGGCCGTCCTGCTCTCTCGGACGATGAGAAGCCCCGCGGGGCCCCTCGCAGGGAATGAGTCAGGAAAGAGGAGGGCAGGTCGCCGCGGCACTGCTCCTCGACGCCGTGCTCGGCGAGCCTCCAGAAGCCATACACCCGACCGTGTTGATGGGGCGTGTGGTCTCGGCTTTCGAGAATAGGGCACTGAGGCTAAAGAGCCCGAGATCCAGGCGTCTCGCAGGCATCGTGCTCACCCTCTCATTGCCTTCGCTGGTGTTCGTCTCGACACAGAAGTTCCTCGGCATCGTGCCCTGCGAACCAAGGTGGATGATAGGGACGGTCCTGATCTCCACCACGCTCTCGATGCGCGGCCTCGCCGAGGCCGCCAGAGACGTAGAGATCGGGCTGCGCGACGGAGGACTCGAAAGAGCACGAACGCGTGTGGGTCACTTCGTCGGGCGCGACACGGGCGACCTGTCGGAATCCGAGGTCTGCAGGGCCGCTGTGGAATCGGTCGCGGAGAACACGAGCGACGGTGTCGTTGCCCCGATGCTCTACGGCGTTCTCTTCGGGGCACCCGGCGCGCTGGCGTACAAGGCCGTGAACACCCTTGACTCGATGTTGGGCTACCGGCAACCTCCCTTCGAGGACCTCGGATGGGCCCCTGCCCGCCTGGACGACCTCACTAATCTGGCGCCGTCGAGGCTTACGATGCTCTCCACCGCGGCCATCTCGGGGCGGCCTGTTCGAACGCTGCTGACCGCACTTCGCTACGGCCCGCTCACCGCCAGCCCCAACGCAGGCATGGCCGAGGCCGCATTCGCCGGTGCCCTCGATGTCAGGCTCGGTGGCGCCAACGCGTACGGAGGGGTGATGCGAGAAGGACCGATACTCGGCGATGGACGCCTCCCGGTACATGATGATATAAGGCGCGCTGTTGATCTCATGCATCGCACCTGCGTGTTGGTCGGCATTCTGGTATTCCTGGCGGAGAGGTTTGGTCGTGGTTAGAGGCTGGGCCCAGCACCCTGGCGACCGTCACCACGGTGCCCACGGCGACCTCGTCTCGCGGTCCCTAGACGTCCGTGTCGGGGAGCTACTCGATTTCAGCCAGAACATAAACCCTCTCGGTGCGCCGCGTGACGCCCTGCAAGCCGCCCGACGGGCCCTATGCGAGGACGCAGGCCGCTACCCCGACCTGGAATACACCGGGCTGCGCGAGGCCCTGGCCGCCTACCTCGGCGTCGGTGCCGGGATGGTCGTCCCGACGAACGGCGGGGCCGAGGCGCTGTTCCTCGCAGCCAGGGCGGCAGGAACGGACGGAAAGGCACTTGTGCTCGAGCCCACCTTCTCGGAGTACGCGGCGGCGGCGCGGGCCTCGGGCGTGGAGCCCGTTCGCAGGGTGGCCAGGCGGGGCGAGGAGGGTTTCAGGTGGGATCCCACCCCGCTCAGAGACCTCGAAGGGGTCTCTGTGGTGTTCCTGTGCAACCCGAACAACCCTACGGGCGATGCGCTCGGCAGCGGCGAAGTCCTCGAAGTGGCCGCGCGCGTAAAGGAGGCTGGCGCCGTTCTCGTTGTCGACGAGGCCTTCGCAGACTTCGTTCCGGGGATCAGCGTCACAGCGATGGTCGATAGGGGACTCTGGGTCGCGCGGTCTCTCACCAAGTTCTTCGCGATACCTGGTCTGCGACTCGGCTGTCTCGTCTGCGACGATGCCAGGCGCGTCCAGGCGCTCCAGCCTTCCTGGCCAGTGAACGCCGTCGCCGCCGCCGCGGGGATCGCCGCCGTCAAGGACCGGCGCTTCGCCGAAGCCTCGGTAGTCGAGGTGGCCCGCCTGCGCAAAGACCTCTTCGGGGCGCTTGATGCACTCTCCGGCCTACAACCTTTTCCCGGAGCTGCGAACTTCCTGCTCGTCCGCGGGCCTGATGGACTTCCGGGGCGGCTCGCCAGGCGGGGGGTGCTCGTGCGGGGTTGCGGTCCCTTCGTTGGGCTCGGGTCTGATTACTTCCGTGTCGCGGTCAGGGGTGCTGAGGAGAACGGGCGGCTAGTCGCGGCGATCAGGGAGGAGCTGTAGCCGTTCGCGCCCTCATACTCGGCGGCGCCCGCAGCGGGAAGAGCGCCTTCGCCGAACGGCTGGCCTCTTCACTCGGAGGCGAGCGTGTCCTCTACGTGGCGACCGCCTTGGTGGAGGAGGACGAGGACCTGCAGCGGCGCGTCAGGCTCCACAGGGAGCGCAGACCTCGTGGGTGGGGTACGCTGGAGATCGGGAACCTCGACGAAGTCCCGAAAGCGGCAGAGATCTGGGAAGCGGTTCTGCTCGACTCGGTCACACTGTGGGCTTCGGCCAGGAAGGAGCAAGCGCCCGCCGAGTTCGACCGATTCCTGGCCCGGGCAGGAGATCTCAGCGTGCCGTTTTTTCTGGTGAGCGATGAGGTTGGACTCGGGGTCGTGCCGGAGAGTGAGGCAGGGAGGAGGTTCCGCGATGTGCTCGGGCTGGTCAATCAGCGGGCGGCTGAGGCGGCTGAGGAGGTCCACTTCTGCGTGGCCGGGGTGGGCATGAGGATAAAGTAGTTGAAGGATCTTCTCTCGTTTTTCACCATTGTTCCGGTTCGCGGGGCCTCTCTGGAAGAGGCCGCGCGTGAGGCCCCCATGTTGCCCCTCGTCGGCCTCGTTACGGGATTGCCTGGAGCCGTCGTGCTACTGGCGGCCGACGTGATTTCTCCCGGCGTCACCGCCACCCTCGCGCTCGGGGCCGTGCTCCTCGCTGCCGGCATGCACCACGCCGACGGCGTGCTCGACGTCGGTGACGCCCTGATGGCCCACGGGACGCCCGACCGGCGCCGCGAGGTCATCGCAGACACCCGCGTAGGCATAGGTGGTCTCGGAGCGCTCTTCCTAGTCTACGCACCCACCGTGGGCGCACTCGCCGCGCTTTGCGCCGCCTCTCCCGGCCGTGCGGCACTCGCCCTGTTCGCCGGCGAGGTCTCGGCCCGCTCCGCGATGCTCCTAACGCTCGCCTTCGGCGAGCCGGCGGACGCGCGTTCTTCCTCCGTTCCCTTTGTAAAGGCGCTCTCCGGACCGGGCCGTTTCGTCGGCATCACGCTAGCCCTGGTGGTGCCGCTGCCATTCCTTCTGACG
>JACCSM010000093.1 GCA_013698525.1 Rubrobacteraceae bacterium | reverse complement strand
TCCACGGACTTCGTTCCCGACGACATAGTCGACCGCTTCTGCGTCCTCGGCGCTGTCGAAGATCACATAGTGAAGTTGAACGAGCTAAGAGATCTCGGCGCTGACCAGTTCAACATCTACCTCATGCACGACGCGATGGAGGAGACGCTCGAGGCTTACGGAGAGGAGATAATCCCCGAGCTGGATTTACAGTCCGTCCGGTGAAGAGTAGCTGTGCGAGGCTGCCGGATGGACGAAAAACGGAGAGGGTTCATTCCAGGTACTCTAGATCGCTCAAGTCTTTCAGGCGGCCGCTGGCTTGCTTGTTGGCTTTCAGCTTCGACAAGCTTATGATGTTGACACTCACGTCATCCCAGACCTCGACAACGCGTTCCGCGTAACACTCGTGGAACCCGACGCCCGATACCGACGTCAACAGCTCTATCCTGATCGGGGGCACGCCCATCCGAATCACTCGCGACTCTTCCAGAAACATCTGCGGGGTCGGATCGCTAGCTCCGAAGCCGAACTCGCGAAGGACCTCTACCAGGCGTTCGGCGTTGCCGTGCTCGGGGTCCACCCAGATGTCCATGTCCGCCGTAGCCCGAACATAACCATGGTAGCCCACCGCGTACCCGCCTACGAGCAGGTACCTTACCTCATGCCCGTTGAGCAACCTCAAGAACTCGCTGAAGTCGGGTGGAAGCGGGATCGTAGCCATAGATCATCTGCCGGGTTTCTTCGACGGCCTGAAGTCTCTCATGCGGGCTCTTGCCGCGCCAATACCTCTTCTCGGCATTATCCTGTTCATCCAAGCGAACAACAGAAAAAGCGCTACGATCCATCTTGCGTTCCATGCAAGCAGTCTATAGTGCCACCACACCCAACACAACCACCTTATGTGGCATGCGAACATCGCAGGGGTAGCGCTGGGTACCCTTGTTGTCATATTCTTCGCGGATGGGGAGGTGCACAACATAGATGAAACCCGAAGTTAGCATCGAGGGGCTGGGCTACCGCTACAGGGGGCAGCAGAAGTCCGCGCTCGATGGGGTGGACCTCGAGGTGGCCGAGGGGGAGTTCGTGGTCGTGATGGGGCCATCGGGGTCGGGGAAGAGTACTCTTTGTGTGTCTTTGAACGGTTTGATCCCCCACTTCTTCAGGGGCAAGATGGAGGGGGAGGTGCGCGTCGGGGGACGCTCCACCCGCGAAGGCAAGGTCGGGGAGTTCGCCCAGGAGGTGGGGCTCGTCTTCCAGGACTTCGAGGCCCAGCTCTTCTCGACGAACGTGGCCCTGGAGGTAGCCTTCGGGCCTGAGAACTTCGCCGTGGGGCGCGACGAGATGGTCAGGCGCGTCGAGAGCGTGCTCGGGCAGGTACGCCTCGAAGGGTTCGAGGATCGCACGCCGGCCACCCTCTCCGGTGGCCAGAAGCAGCGCCTCGCCATAGCCTCCGTGCTCGCCATAGAGCCGCGCATCCTGTGCCTGGATGAGCCGACCACGGACCTGGATCCCATCGGGAAAGTGGGTATCTTCGAGATCGCCGAAGACCTCAAAGACCGCGACGATGTCACCCTCATCGTCGTCGAGCACGAGACCGAGGAGACCCTCGACGCCGACCGCATAATCGTTCTTCGGGAGGGCAAGATAGTCGCCGACAGGCCGGCCAGGGAGGTTCTGCGAGACGTAGAGCTCCTGCAGGAATCCAGCGTCATGCCGCTGCAGGTTACCCGCTACTTCCACGAGAAGGGATTGTGGCAGGGGCAGTTGCCCCTGACGCCCGAGGAGGGGGTCGCGGAGTTCAAGCGGCGGGGGTGGCGGGTAAGCCCGGAGCGCCACAGGGAGCTGGTCGAGGCGGATGGGAAGCGGGAGGAGGGTTACGGAGAGCCGGTGATCGAGGTCGAGGGGCTCACGCACCGCTACCCGAACGGGGTGGTCGCGCTGGACGGGGTAGATCTCACCGTCAGGCGGGGCGAGTTCCTGGCCGTTCTTGGCCAGAACGGGTCGGGTAAGACCACGCTCGTCAAGCACTTCAATGGGTTGCTGAAGCCCACCGAGGGCACGGTTTGGGCCGGTGGGGAGAAGACCGTAGAGCAGGGGTTGCGCCAGCTCGGCCAGACGGTCGGATACGTCTTCCAGAACCCTGACCACCAGATCTTCTCGGACACCGTCTTCGACGAAGTGGCGTTCGGGCCGAAGATCAGGGAGATGAAGGAGGATGAGATCAAGGAGCGGGTCGATGAGGCCCTCGCCGCCGTGAGTCTGGAGGGGCGGGGGGACGAAGACCCGTTCGGGCTCACCAAGGGCGAGCGCCAGCGGGTCGCGGTGGCTAGCGTGCTCGCCGTGCGTCCCGAGGTCCTGATCCTGGACGAGCCGACCACGGGCCTTGACTACGCCGAGCAGCGCAGCATGATGGACCTGGTCAGGAGCCTGAACGAGGCGGGCTCCACGATCATCGCCGTCACCCACACCATGTGGGTCGTCGCCGAGTATGCTCACAGGGCGGCGGTGGTCAGGGAAGGGAGGATCGCCCTGCAAGGCACCGTCAGGGAGGTCTTCGCGGAGGAGGATGAGCTGCGGGACGCCTCGCTCAGGCCCCCGCACATCGTCTCGTTCGGGAACGCGTTGGGATACTCGGTGCTATCCGTGGAGGAGATGTTGAAGGTAACGGAGGAGGAATAGATGGACCCGTCCCTGTACCTTGACCGGGGCACGTGGGTTCACCGTCTGGACCCGCGGACCAAGATGTTCCTGCTCCTGGGGATGTTCGCGTTACCGTTCGTTTTCTTGAACCCACTCTACCAGCTAGCTGTGCTCGCGCTTGTGCTCTTCATCGGATATCTATCGCAGTCCCTGGCCAACCTCAGGCGCATCTGGTTCATCCTGTTCATGATTATCGTCGTGACTCCCATCTTGTGGTCCATCGTTGGCAGCGGACGGACGCCGCTCTTTCTCTTCGTGGAACGGGAGGCCCTGCTCTACGGGCTCAGCACCGCACAGCGCATAGTCATCACCGTGATCGCGGGCATGATCTTCCTCTCCACCACCCGCAACGAGGAGGTGGCAATAGGGCTGGTCCGGCTTGGGATACCCTACCGCTTCGCTTTCGCCGTCTCGACGGCCCTGCGGCTGGTCCCGACCATAGTCGCGACGGGCCTTACCATCGGCCAAGCCCAGAGATCCCGCGGTCTCGACCTGGAATCTGGAAATATCATCCAGCGGATCCGCAAACACCTGCCGCTCCTGGTGCCGGTCTTCGTCACGACGGTCCGCTCTACGAATGTCTTCTCTATGGCGCTGGAGTCCAAGGGATTCGGGGCGCGTCCCGGGCGCACTTTCTTCCTCCATACTGCCATGAGCGGGAGGGACGCGCTGGTTCTGGTAGCGTTCGTGGCACTCCTGGCCGGGTGCGTCGCTTTACGGATGGCGGGGTACGGTGGACTGGAAGGATTCACCAGATAGCGTAAGCGAGTTCGAGGAGATACGGAGATGAAGGAAGTTTTTGCGATGTGGCGACACACCCAGCTGGTGGTGCTAGTAGCCCTGAGCGCGGCGATCTACGCGGCGGTCTTGATACCGTTCAAAGGTTTCCCTATCGTTCCGGGATATATCGAGCTCCGACCGGCCAACGCGTTCCCTGTCGTCTTCGGACTCCTGTTCGGCCCGGCGGGAGCCTGGGGGGCGGCCATAGGGAACCTGATCGGGGACTTCGTCGGCGGCACCCTGACGCTGGGGAGCGTCGGTGGTTTCGTTGGGAACTTCTTTCTGGCTCTGCTGCCGTACAAGATGTGGAGCCTCTTCTTCCGGCGCGATGATAACATGGAGACCAACGTGGACTCCGGCAAGAAATTCGGGGTGTACATCCTCGTGACCATCCTGGCCTCGACCGTCTGCGCCGTCATAATCTCCTGGTGGGTCGACCTGCTGGGCCTCTTCCCGTTCGTCGTGTTCTTCGCCCTCATATTCTTCAACAACGCCATAATGGCGGGCGTGCTGGGTCCCATACTCCTGCTCGCTCTCTATCCCCGGGTGAAGCGGTGGGGGCTACTTTGGACCGAGATAATGGAGCCCGAGGAGGTCTCGTCTTCCAGGTTACAGAGAACGGGCACCATCCTGGTGTGGGCGGGGGCCATCGGCTCGGTGGTCGTGGGCCTGATCCTCGGTCTCTCACAACAGGCCCCTGGAGGTTTGGGGATAGGACTCGCCCTCGTCCCGTTCCTGATCGCTATCGTCGTTGGCGCCTTTATGCTCGGCGGGCGTGAACAGGTGGAAGCGGCCCAGGAGATGATTGCCGGCGAAGGGGAGGAAGCGGAGGCTTGAGGTAGCCGTATGCAGGAATCTATAGTCAGGGACCCCGCGCTCGCCCCCGACGGCCACAGGAAGATAGACTGGGCCGCCGAGCACTCACCGGTCCTCAACACCATCCGCGACAAGTACTTGAAGGACGGCACCTTCGAGGGCGTCGGCGTCGGCGTCGCCCTCCCCATAGAAGCCAAGACCGCCTACCTCACAGTTGTGCTCGCCGAGGCGGGGGCCGACGTCGCCGTGGCGAGTCCCGGCCCCTTCTTCGTGCAGGACGACGTGGCGGCGGCTCTGGCCGAGCGCGGCGTGACGGTCTACGCCTCCTCCGAGAACGACCCCGAAGACGCCGATAGGGAGCTGGAGCGGGTGCTCGACCGGTCCGCGGGCGACAGGGAGGCCGTCCTTATAGACGATAGGGCAGGGTTGGTGCGCCT
The DNA here is from genome assembly GCA_013698525.1 of Rubrobacteraceae bacterium. Taxonomy (GTDB): domain Bacteria; phylum Actinomycetota; class Rubrobacteria; order Rubrobacterales; family Rubrobacteraceae; genus Rubrobacter_D. The sequence continues at coordinate 3,371 of JACCSM010000093.1, read as the reverse complement.
CGCTCACACGACCCGGCGAAACCTGCTGGAGCGCATCCGCGGAGCGTCGGAGGAGACGACGAGCGGGGTCGCGAAGTTCAGGGCCATGGAGCGGGAGGGAGTCCTCGAGTTCCCCGTTGTCGCGGCGAACGACGCCAGGTGCAAGTACCTCTTCGATAACCGCTACGGGACAGGCCAGTCCACGCTCACGGCGATCATGCAGAGTACCAACCTGATGGTCGGCGGCAAACGCGTCGTCGTGCTCGGCTACGGATGGTGCGGCAAGGGCATCGCCCGCTACGCTTCGGGGCTCGGCGCCCGTGTGTCCGTCTGCGAGGTCGATCCCGTGCGCGGCCTCGAAGCCTACGCGGACGGTTTCGACGTGCTGCCAGCCGTGGACGCCGCGGAGATCGGGGAGATCTTTATCACGGCGACAGGGAGCACGGGCGTGCTTACGGCCGCGCACTTCGAGCGGATGCGGGACGGTGCGATCCTGGCCAACGCCGGCGGGGTGGATGTGGAGATAGACGTGGACGGCCTTACGGATGTGGCGACGGGCGCACGCGAGGTTCGCCGCAACGTCGAGGAGTTCACCACAGCCGACGGCCGTAGACTGCACCTCGTCGGGCGCGGCATGGTCGTCAACCTGACGGCGAGCGACGGGCACCCCATCGAGATCATGGACCTCACCTTCGCGATCCAGGCTCTCTGCGCCAACCACCTCGCGAACGAGCACGCCTCGATGGAGAACAGAGTACACCTCCTCCCCAAGGAGATCGACGACGAGGTGGCCACGACGAAGCTCGACGCCGTCGGCATGGGCGTCGACGCACTGACGCCGGAGCAGGAGGGGTTCCTGGCCGGCTGGCGCGAGTGAGGGGCTACTCAGTCGGCCGCGTTGACCAGAGGTAGTCCTTGTTGTTGGGCGGGCGGTAGGCGTAGCCCTCGTAGTAGGCGCCGGCGGCGGTGTTGAACATTGGCCTCAGGCGTCGGGACGTAAAGCTCACACCATACGGCTTGCGAGATGTATTAAACTAGAGAGGCTAGAGATTTTGCATTCAAGAGGGGTGTTTTAGATGGACCAGAGAGCATTTGATGTCGTGATAATCGGCTCGGGTCCCGCAGGATACACGGCGGCCCTATACGCCGCGCGGGCGAGCCTGAAGGTACTCGTCTTCCAGGGGTTCGAGAGCGGTGGGCAGCTGATGCTGACCTCCGACGTGGAGAATTATCCGGGGTACAGGGACGGCATCATGGGCCCCGAGATGATGGACGACTTCGAGGCCCAGGCCGCGCGTTTCGGGGCCGAGATGCATCCTGAGAACATCGAGAGGGTGGACTTCTCGGAGCGCCCGTTCAAGTTGTGGGCCGAGGATGAGGATGAGCCGACCCTGGCAAAGACCGTCGTGATCGCCACGGGCGCCAAGGCCAAGTGGCTGGGGCTCGAGAGCGAGCAGCAGTTGATGGGCAAGGGCGTCAGCGGCTGCGCCACCTGCGACGCCTTCTTCTACAGGGGCAAGAAGGTCGCCGTAGTCGGCGGGGGAGACACAGCGATGGAGGAGGCCGGTGTCCTCGCCAAGTTCGCCGATGAGGTCTTTTTGATCCACCGCCGCGACGAGTTCAGGGCGTCCAAGATCATGCTCGAGAGGGCGCGCAAGAACCCCAAGATCACGTTCATAACAGACACGGTCGTGGAGGAGATCCTGGGCAAAGACGCCGTCGAGGGGGTGCGCATAAGGGACACGAAGGCAGGCGAGGAGCGGACCATCGAGGTTAGCGGCTTCTTCACGGCCATCGGGCACACCCCCGCAACCTCCCTCTTCGAGGGACAACTCGAGATGAAAGAGGGCGGCTACGTCATCCAGAAGGAGAACACCATGACGAGCGTCCCCGGCGTGTTCGCCGCCGGTGATGTCTCTGACACCCGCTACCGGCAGGCCGTCACTGCCGCCGGCGACGGCTGCAGGGCCGCCATCGACAGCGAACGCTGGCTCGAGGAGCAAGGCGAGGCCCCCGAGGAGGCCGAGGATCCCGGCGTCTGGACTGCCGAGAAGGACGTGGCGAACTTCTAGGGCTGTTTACCCGAGCAGAGACGGTCTCGTACTGGCTCGGGCTGAGCGTAACGCAGGTGGCCCCCCGGGAGTCCCAAGAAGGAGAGGCCACCGGGCACAGCCAGGGCCGTCGCGACGACCTTCCGGCGAGATGGCGAACTGGGGTAAGGAGACTACATGGCCAAGGACCAACTCAGGCTTTACCGCATTCTCTCCCTGGCGCCGTTTCCGAAGAGCTACGTGGGCAAGGTCTTCTTTACCGCCTTCCTCGGCACCCACGTGCCGCTTCTGGCCTTGCTCGTCTACTTCGCGCGGCTCCGCCGCTTCGGGTTGGGGGGCGCGCTGCGCATCCTTTCGGTCACGGTGCCGGCCACGCTGGCGGGGACGGCGTTCACGCTCTGGGCGATGTACGCTCTCTCTGCGCCAACGGCGCTGGCCTCGAGGGCCCTGAGGCGTTACCTCGACAGCGGCGAGCTCCCCGAGTTGCCAGTGGGCTACACGGACCGGGCCGGGAGGCTCATGGCGGACGTGCAGTACACCGTCGAGCGCCTGGACACGGCCGCGCGCTCCCTGGAGGAGCAGGCGACCAGGGACCATCTCACAGGCGCCTACAACCGCAGGGCCGCGGAAGAGCACCTCGCCGAGGACGTAAAGCGGGCCGAACGCGGAGTTGGGACGCTCTCGCTGGCTTTGTTCGACCTCGACCACCTGAAGTCCATAAACGATGCGCACGGGCACCGCGCCGGTGACGCCTGCGTGGTCCGCTTCGCCGAGGTATTGGGCCGAAACGTACGCGCGGGAGACTGGGTCGCGAGGTGGGGGGGCGACGAGTTCGTAGTAGGCATGTGGAACACGCAAGTAGGACAGCCGACAGCGCGGGTACTCGAGCGCATCGTCGAAGACCTGCGCGAGAACCCCGCGGTGTTGGACGACGGCGAAGAGGTGCGTCTCGCCTTCAGCGGGGGGGCGTGCCGGTGGAAGCCTGGGGACGATGTCCGTGGCCTGGTCTCGAGGGCGGACGAAGCCCTCTACCGGGCCAAGGCCAAGGGAGGCAATGCCGTCGTACACCTCGACTAACGTGGCCCAAGGCCTGCTACTAGTGGGAGCTTAGTCCCTGCTACGGAAGAGGTTGGCGGCCTCGGTGCGGTTGCTCACCCCAAGTAGCTTGTAGGCGGCGCGCAGGTGCTGCTTTATGGTGGACTCCGAGAGATAAAGGCGCCTGCCTATCTCGGCGTTCGAGAGCCCCTCGACCACGTAGCCCAAGATCTCCCTCTGGCGGACCGAGAGGGCGGCGAGGTCGCCGGAGCGGTCCTTTATCAACACGTACCGAAGCAGCTCCCG
>JACCSM010000585.1 GCA_013698525.1 Rubrobacteraceae bacterium | reverse complement strand
TGATGCCGGGGGACAACACGGTAATGAACGTGGAGTTGATCTCACCGATAGCGATGGATGAGGGGTTGAACTTTGCCATCCGTGAGGGTGGCAGGACGGTAGGAGCAGGCGTCGTCACAGAGATCGTGGAGTAGCCTGTGGCCGTCTCGAAGATAAGGATAAAGCTAAAGGCCTACGACCACGAGGTCATAGACAAGACCGCCCGCTCGATAGTCGAGACGGCGGAGCGGACGGGGGCCTTCGTATTCGGCCCCATCCCGCTACCGACCAAGCGCAGCCGCTACACGGTGATCCGGGGTCCCTTCAAGGACAAGGACTCCCGCGAGCACTTCCAGCTGCACACGCACAAGCGTCTAATAGACATCCAGCAGCCCACGCCGCGCACGGTCGACTCGCTGCAGCGGCTGGACCTGCCTTCAGGCGTGAACATAGAGATAAAGGCGACGTAGGGTTATGGCAACGGCAGTATTCGGACGCAAAAAGCAGATGACCCAGGCGTTCCAGGACGACGGCACGCTCGTCGGAGTAACCGTAATCGAGGTCGAGCCGAACCTGATCACGGCGGTCCGCACCGCCGAGGAGGATGGCTATACGGCCGTACAGGTCGGCTTCGGGGCCGCCAGATCCAGCAAGGTCGACAAGGCCAGGGCTGGCACGTTCGCCAAGCTCGATACGCCCCCGCGCAGGTACCTCAAGGAGCTGCGCGGCGTCAGCGGCGAGGTCGGCGAGAGCATCGGCGCGGATGTCTTCGAGGTGGGCGACAGGGTCCACGTCAGCGCCACGTCCAAAGGCAAGGGCTTCCAGGGGACCATCAAGCGCCACGGTTTCGCCCGCGGCCCGATGAGCCACGGCTCCCACAACATCAGGCAGCCGGGCTCTGTCGGGGCTTCCGCCGACCCGGCCAGGATCTTCAAGGGCCAGAAGATGCCGGGCCAGATGGGCAACCAGACAGCCACGGTGCGCAACATCGAGGTCGTCGCCGTTGACGCCGACAACAACGAGCTCTGGGTGCGCGGCGGTGTGCCTGGCGGCAAGAACGCCGTCGTCAGGATTCGGAAGGTGGATGATTAAGATGGCCAAGGCACAGGTTTTCGACGCCCGCAGCGGCGATACGTCCTCGCTCGACCTCCAAGGTCCGCGCTTTACGACGGAGCCGAACGAGCACGTCATCCACAGGGCCGTCGTCGCCGAGCTCGACTCCAGGCGGCGTTACACGGCCTCGACCAAGGGGCGGAGTGAGATCCGGGGCTCAGGAGCCAAGCTTTACCGTCAGAAGGGGACGGGGCGTGCCCGTGTCGGCGATGCCAAGTCACCGATTCGCCAGGGCGGCGGCACCTGGGGCGGCCCGAAGGCCAAGCCGGCGCGTTACGGAAAGCGGATCAACCGCAAAGAGGCCGGCGCCGCGTTCGACGGGGCGCTCTCGACGAAGGCGCAGGACGGCGAGGTCTTCGTGCTCGACTCCCTGGCCTTCGACGCGCCTTCGACGAAAAAGGCTAAGGAGCTTCTGTCCAGGATGGAGCTGGAGGGACCGGTACTGGTCGTCCTGACGGACGAAGACGAGAACGCGGATCTCTCTTTCAGGAACCTGCCCCGGGTCAGCGTAGTAGGGCCCCACGAGTACGGGGTCTACGAGCTGTTGCGGGCGCGGGAGGTAGTCTTCTCGCGGGCAGCCTACACAAGGCTCGCTGGGAAGGAGAGCTAGATGGACCCGCATCAGGTAATAATCAGGCCGGTCATCTCCGAGAAGAGCTACAACCTCATCGAGACCGAGGGGCAGTACACCTTCCACGTGGACCGGCGGGCGAACAAGAACCAGATAAAGCGGGCCGTGGAGGGCGCCTTCGACGTAAGCGTCCAGAAGGTGAACACGGTCAACGTAAAGAGCAAGCCCAAGCGCCAGGGCCTCACCAGGGGCCGTACGCCGACCTGGAAGAAGGCCGTCGTCAAGCTGGCTGAGGGCGAGCGCATAGAGCTGTTCGAGGGGGTCTAGTATGCCTGCGAGACGTTACAGGCCGACCAGCGCGGGCCGCAGGAACTCCTCGGTTCTGACGCGCGACTCGGTCACGAAGAACGAGCCTGAGAAGAAGCTGACCGCCAAGTTGCACAAGACGGGCGGGCGAAACAACCACGGCCGCATAACCACCCGCCACATCGGCGGCGGGCACAAGCGGCGCTACCGTCTCATAGACTTCAAGCGGCGCAAGGACGGGGTACCGGCGACGGTCGCGGCGATCGAGTACGACCCCAACCGCTCGGCCAACATCGCCCTCTTGCACTACCACGATGGCGAGAAGCGCTACATCCTCGCGCCGCGCAACCTCACGGTCGGATCCATCGTCGAGAGCGGGCCCGAGGCCGAGGTGGACGTCGGCAACACGCTCCCCCTCAATAGGATACCCGTCGGTACCGTAGTGCACGCCGTCGAGCTCGAGCCAGGGCGGGGGGCGCAGATGGCCCGCAGCGCGGGGACGAGCGCCCAGCTAACTGCCCGCGAGGGCGACCTCGTGACGCTCAGGCTCCCTAGCGGCGAGCGCCGCAGGGTCAGAGCAGAGTGCAGAGCCACGGTCGGCGTCGTCGGCAACCAGTCGCACCAGAACGTCAGGTGGGGCAAGGCTGGCCGCAAGCGCCACCTCGGGATAAGGCCGACGGTGCGCGGTACGGTCATGAACCCCGTCGACCACCCGCACGGCGGCGGTGAAGGGAAGAGCACGCCCGGTCGGGCCCCCGTTACACCTTGGGGCAAGATCACCCAGGGCTCGCCTACCCGTAAGAAGCACAAGCGCTCGGACGCCATGATCGTGCGCCGGCGCAGGAAAGGAAGGAGGCGCTAGATGACGCGGTCCTCTAAGAAAGAGCCGTTTGTGGAGGAGCGCCTTATGGAGCGCATACTCCGGATGAACGAGAACAACGAGAAGCGGATGCTCAAGACGTGGA
>JACCSM010000581.1 GCA_013698525.1 Rubrobacteraceae bacterium | reverse complement strand
GCACAGCTCGTTGCCGCGCCCGATTGTGAAGGTGAGGCCGTGGCCTTCTAGGTCAGTATCCGTCTTCAGGATCGCGTAGGCTGCCGAGTAGTCGGGGGCCTGATTCATGGCGTCCGAGCCATCGAGGTCCTCAGACGTGGGGAACCTGATGTCGCGGGCAACTACCCCGGTTATCGTGGTCACGTGGTACCTTCCCTCGACCTCTTGAGGGCCAGGACCCAGAGCCAGGTCTCGGCGTCGCCGGTGCCCTTCCCCGTGCGCGGCTCGACGTAGCGGATCTCGAAGCCGGCCTCGCGCAGCATCGCCACGTTGGCTTGACTATCGTAGTGGCTCCACACCATCGGCGCCCCCCATCCTTCCCAATTCTCGTCTTTACCCTCGTAGTCCGTTACGGTCATGGTCGCCAGAAAGACTCCTGCTGGTCTCAGCCAGCGGTGGATGCCCTCGAGAAGCGCGGGATGTCCTGTCCGTGGGACGTGGATGATGGAGTGGAAGGCGACCACGGTGTCGAAGGTCTCGGGCGCGAATTCTACTTCGGACATGTCCGCTTTCAGGAAAGCACCTTCGGGGACGTTTGTACGGGCGAGCTCCAGCTGCCTGGCCGACACGTCCACGCCGGTGACGGCGAACCCTCTATCGGCGAGCCAGCGTGTTACCGGAACACCCGCGCCGCAACCCAGGTCCAGCACGGCGGCCCCCGACGGTAAGAGTGAGGCCAGATCCTCCAGAGCCGCCAGTGCGAGCGGGTCTTCAGGATCTTTGGTGGCCAGATACTGTTCGGCCATCCGGTCGTAGCCGGACTCGACCGTGCGCTTGTGGGCCTCGCTCACCTGGCCGTCACGCCCCCGTCAACGATCATGCACGCCCCGATCACCGATGCTGATTCGTCTGAGGCAAGGTAGGATGCCATCGCGGCGATCTCCTCGGGCGTGACGAACCGTCCGTGCGGCTGACGGGCTTGCATATTCTGGCGCGCCTCTTCGGGATCATCGTAGCCTGCGGTGATGCGGCCGATCCAGGGCGTATCCACGGTGCCGGGCGCGATGCAGTTGACCCTCACGCCTTCTTCTACGTGGTCTATGGCTGCGGCGCGGGTAATGGCGAGGATCGCGCCCTTCGCCGCGCTGTAGATGGCCCTGTCGGCTATCCCGACGAGCGCGGCAACCGACGATAGATTGATGACCGACCCGCCCCCTGAGTCCCTGATGGCCGGGATGGCATGCTTCATCCCGAAAAACGTGCCCCTGAGGCAAACGTCCACAACCCTCTCGTAGTCCTCTTCCGAGGTATTAGTGGTGGTGCCTGCTACGCCTATTCCCGCGTTGTTGACCATAATGTCGAGGCCTCCCCACTCCTCGACCGCGGTCCCTACCAGTGCCTCGACCTCGCTCGAGTCGGTGACGTCTGTCTTGCGGACGAGGTGCTCGCCATTGGCTTCGCCTTCGGCTTCGGACGCTACGCCCGTGGCCGCCGCCTCCTCCACGTCCGAGATGACTACGCGGGCTCCCTCCTCGGCGAGCCTGAGGACGATGGCACGGCCGATGCCGGAGCCGGCGCCAGTGACTACGGCCCTCTTTCCTCTAAGGCGTTCCATCGCACCCCCGGATACTTCGCTGGACGGTAGGAACGATCAGTATAATGACGCCGTGACCGGCGGCGCAAACGCGTCGCTCGCAAAGAAAGGAGCCGCTTTGAACCCTTATGCGCGTTGGATCCAGGACCTCCCTCAGGTAGACACGCCCTTCGAGGGGTTGGAGGGGCGTATGATCTCAGGCCCCGACGGCCAGGCGGTCTTCTTCCGGGCCGCAGAGAGGTTCGAAGTCCCTCCCCACGCCCACGGTGCGCAGTGGGGCATAGTGGTGACGGGCATGCTCCACTTGACCATAGACGGCGAGCCGGCGACGTATGAGCCTGGCGAGACCTACGACATCCCAGGCGGTGCCGAACACACAGCCATCCTCGAAGCCGGGACCTGCGTCATAGACGTCTTCGAGGACCCCGATCGCTACAGCGCGAAATAGAACCGCCTGACTGCGTGCACGGGGCAGATCATCGCGGGATGGCCGGTAAGTGCGGAGCCAGACTGCAGCTCTAGATTCTTCGTATCGCGCCAGCGAGAAGATCGCAAGCCGACTCCAAAGGGGGTTGAGGCGGTGATGGATCAGGAACGACTGATACCGTGGACACAGTCCGGCTGGTTCGAGCGGGCGAGCGTTTGGATCCAGGCCGAGCTAGAGCGCCAGGGCTTCATCGCGAGCGGCCCCATCGAGCAGCCGCACTCGCGTCCCTGGTCTACCGTTCTGCGCGTGCCGACGATCGATGGCGACATCTACTTCAAGGCGGTCTCGCCCGTGAACCCGTACGAGCCAGAGCTCTTCGGGGCACTGGCGCGCTGGCGACCCGATCGCGTCCCGCGGCTGCTGTCGGTCGATACGGAGCGAGGTTGGGTGCTGATGCGCGATGCCGGCCAGAGGCTGCGCGAGATCATCCGTCCCACCAGGGACATGAGCCCCTGGCTCTCCGTCCTGCCGCTGTACGCCGAGCTGCAGATCGAGTTGGCGCCGCGTGTCCCCGATCTCCTGGCGCTCGGCGTGCCAGATCGGCGCCTTTCGGTCTTGCCTACCCTATACGAGCCGCTTCTGGACGACGTGGACGTTTTGCGGATCGACCAACCTGCAGGGGTGACGTCCGAGCAGTACCGCAGGCTGCTCGAGCTGCCCCTGCGGGTGGCCGAGCTTTGCGAGCGGCTGGCCGACCACCGCATACCCGAGACGCTCAACCACGGCGACCTCAACGACAGCAACGTCT
>JACCSM010000565.1 GCA_013698525.1 Rubrobacteraceae bacterium | reverse complement strand
AGCCGGATAGTCTCTAAAGCGATTCGCAGTAGGCCGATACCTCTGCGAATCGCCCATCCGGCTAAGAGCGAAAATAAAAAGCTGACAAGCTGAAGTGCTGACTTGCTGAAATGCTTGCAAAGAGGTCCAGGACCTCTTTGCAAACCACCCTAGTTGCTGCGAGTAGCTGTGCTGGTGGCGCCGGCACCCTTGGGGAGCGGCTGCGGGCGCAGGAAGGCGTATCCGACGGCCACGATATACGTAAACCAGGCGAGCAACTCCAGCAGGGTCGCCTCGGAGTTCCAGCCGAAGAACGCGGTAAGAAACTCGCTTACGAGCGTCCCCTCGCCAAGCACTGGTGAGCTGCTGACGTCCCACACGGGCATGATGGCGGGGAGCAAACCAGCCTCCTGGAACTCGGCCACACCGTGGGCCAGGAGCCCAGCGGCGACCAGGATCAGGAAGACTCCAGTCACCTTGAAGAACGTGCCGAGGTTTATGCGTTTCCCGCCGGCGTAGACGGCGTAACCCAATGCCACGGCCCCCGCGACACCGAGCGCCGCGCCGAAAGCCACCTGCAGGGGCTCCGATGTACGCGTGATCCCGAAGATGAAGAGCGCAGTCTCGATTCCCTCACGCAAGACCATCACGAAGACCAGTGAGACCAGCGCGAGACTACCACCCCGCTCCACGGCGCTGTCGATACCCTGGCGAATACCCTGCGCCACGGTGCGCGACTCCCGCCGCATCCAGAGGACCATGTACGTCAGGAACCCTACGGCGACCCACATCGCCGTGCCCTCGAAGATCAGCTCCGCCCTACCCTCCAACCCGCCAGCCGTCGCGAATAACGTCCCTCCTACCGCCAGCGACACCAGCAGGGCCGCGCCGACCCCGTACCACACCAACCTTATGCTCTCGCGGCGTTCGATCTTGACGAGGTAAGCGAGCACTATGGCGACCAAGAGCGTTACCTCGAATCCTTCCCTCAGAAGGGTGACGAAAGAACTAAACACCTAATCCTTGCCTCCTCATTCGCCGGCACTCCTTACAAATGACAATCATTTGCAATAACTGTGTGGCAGCATAATCAGGGCTGGGAGTAGAGTCAAGGGTTCGGCGGTCCCGGTGTGAGCCAGGTCAAATGCCTTGTGGGCTTCCCCTTACCTGAAGACGAGTCTCAACGACTCACCAACGAGAGTCCAGGGACTTCGATCAAGTGCCGCCGAGCCTCTGCACGACTGCGTCGGCCATCTCGCCTGTCGTCGCTGTGCCGCCGAGGTCACGGGTCTTCGTGCCTGATTCCAGGGTCTCTTCGAGCGCGTTGAGGACGCGGGTGCCTGCGTCAGGGTATCCTGCATGGTCGAGCATCATGGCGCCGGCCCAGATCGCGCCCGCAGGGTTTGCGGCGCCCTCGCCCGCTATATCAGGGGCCGAGCCGTGGATGGGTTCGAATAGGGAGGGATGCGTTCCTTCCGGGTTCAGGTTGGCCGAGGGTGCGATCCCGATGGCCCCGGCGATGGCGGCAGTCACCTCGGAGAGCAGATCACCGAAGAGGTTGGAGCCGACGACGACGTCGAAGGATCCCGGGTCGAGCACGAGCCTGGCGGCCAGGGCGTCAGCGTGCATCAAAGACGCCTCGACCTCAGGGTAGTCAGAGGAGATCTCGCGGAAGATCTCATCGAAGAAAGGCATCGTAACGCTGATACCGTTCGACTTGGTCGCCCCGACCAGAAGGCCTCGTCTGGCGCTCGCCTCCTCGAAAGCGTAACGGATTATCCTCTCCACGCCGCGCCGGGTGAAGATGCTCTCCTGGACGGCGATCTCATACGGTGTATCCCTGTACACGCGCCCACCCGAGTCAGAGTATTCTCCCTCCGTGTTCTCCCTGACGACGGTGATATCGAGGTCGTTCGGGTTCGCGAGCGGGCTCTTCACGCCGCGCAAAAGCCTTGCCGGGCGCAAGTTCACGTACTGGTCGAAGGTGCGCCTTATGGGGAGGAGGAGCCCCCAGAGTGAGACGTGATCCGGCACCGTGGGCCAACCGACTGCGCCGAGGTAGATCTCATCGAAGGCCGCCAGGGTATCGAGGCCGTCTTCCGGCATCATCCGTCCGTGCTCCAGGTAGTACTCGCAGCCCCACGGGAACTCCGTAAAGCCGAGCTCGAGCGAGGGCTCCTCGCCCGCCGCGACCTCGAGTACCTTCATTCCGGCGCGCACGACCTCGGGGCCTATGCCGTCGCCCCCTATGACCCCGATCTCGACCATGGCTCTATGCTAGCAACCGGCAGAGGATGCTATCAAGGGCATGAGGGATATAATTTTGTCCCCGTAGTGCACCTCCAGACAAGTGGGTAGTCAATGGTTATCCTTCATATCATGAAACCACCTATCTACGTGCGTCCTTTGACCGACGCCGAGCGCAACACCCTGGAGGCGGGATTGCGCTCGCCGGATGCCTTCACCTTGCGCCGTTGCCAGATCCTGCTTGCCAGCGCCGACGACCAGAACGCCTACCAGATCGCTGCCAACCTCAGCTGTAACCCTCAGACGGTGCGTAACGCCATCCACATCTTCAACGAGGAGGGCCTCCGAGAGGCGCTCAGAAGGGGTTCTAAGCGCCCGCACACCATCGATCGGTCCTTCGACGAGGAGGGGGCCTTGGCTTTGCGCCAGATGCTTCATAGGAGCCCCAGGGAGTTCGGCAAGCAAAGCAGCCTGTGGACGATGGAGATTGCCGCCTTGGTGAGCTTCGAGGAGGGACTCACGAAGGAGCGCGTTAGCGGGGAGACCGTCCGAGCCACCTTGGCGCGCATGGGGGTGCGCTGGCAAAGGGCCAAGCACTGGATCACCTCTCCCGACCCCTTGTACGAAAGAAAAAAAGGCGGCGCGACCGGCTGATGCACCTGGCGGAAGATAAAGCCGATTGGGTGGTCGGCTTCGAGGACGAGTGCTGGTGGAGCAGAGTGAGGCAGCCGAACTTGCACAGCTTTGGCGAAGCTGGCGAGCCGCTGCGTCTTGTAGAGCAGTCGGTCGAAAAAGATGATCCCGATCCGAAGGCCATCTCCTGCTACGGGCTCTACATGCCCGAGCTCAAGGAGGCGTGGTTGCGCTTTGTGGACGGCCGTCCGCTGAGCGGTATAACCACGCGCTTTTTGGAGTGGTGCTGCCAGAAGCTGGCCGCCATCGGCAAGAAGGTGTTGGTGTTGATCTGGGACAACGCAAGCTGGCATATAAGCCGGGCGGTTCGCCGCTGGATTGGCTCTCACAACCGATCTCTCAAAAAGGGTGAGAAGGAAGGGGTGAGGATCATTACTTGCTTGCTGCCCAAGAAGAGTCCGTGGCTCAATGCGATGGAGCCCAAGTGGATTCATGGCAAGCGCAAAGTGGTCGAACCCGACGGTCTGCTCGGTGCCTATGAGTTGGCCGAGCGAGTCTGTTCGGTGTTTGGATGTCCGCACTACGAGCATCTATCCATTGCCGAAAATGTTGCCTGATCGTGCACTAGGAAAAGGAGGTCCCACCCCCATGAGCGAGCTGAACATAGCCCTGACTGCCGTGGGCGGGTTGGTCCTGGTCATCGGGCTATTCTCCGGTGCGATCAGACGCAGTACCCTCTCTGAGCCGCTGGTGGCCCTTCTGGCCGGAATACTGCTCGGGCCGGCCGTGCTGGGGTTGCTCGACCCTGCAGGTTGGGGCAGCCAGGAGACGATACTGGAGCAGGCGGCGCGCCTGACGCTGGCCATCTCGCTGATGGGGGTGGCCCTGCGCCTCCCGAAGAGAGAGCCCTTCCGCGGCTGGCAGTCCCTGACAGTCTTGCTGGGGCTGGTGATGCCACTCATGTGGCTGGTGAGCGGCCTGCTAGTGTATCTGACCCTAGGCGTCCCTTTCTTCGTCGCGCTGCTGGTGGGGGCCGTCGTCACCCCGACCGACCCGGTGGTTTCCAGCACCATCGTCACGGGCGAGTTGGCGGAGGAGAACCTGCCGAACCGGCTACGATACACCCTCTCCGGAGAGTCGGGCGCCAACGATGGCCTGGCCTACCCGTTCGTCTTGCTGCCCATCCTCCTGCTCTCACGACCCCCCGGGGAGGCCCTCTCGCACTGGTTGACGCACACTCTGCTGTGGGAGGTGGGGGCCGCCGTCGTCTTCGGGGCGCTCGTAGGCTACGGCGCCGGCTGGCTCTTGGAGCGGGCCCAGGGCGCAGGCACCATGGAGAAGACATCCTTTCTGGCCTACACCATCGCCCTCTCGCTGGCCGTGCTGGGGTCCGCCAAGCTGCTGGGCACGGACGGGGTGTTGGCGGTGTTCGTGGCAGGGCTGGCCTTCGATGCGGCGGTGAGCGAGAGCGATCGCGCCGAGGAAGAGCGGGTGCAAGAAGCGGTGAACCGCTTTTTCATCCTGCCCATCTTCGTGCTACTCGGGCTTGCGATACCCTGGGAGGGGTGGATGGAGTTGGGGTGGGCGGGGCTCCTCCTGGCGCTAGCGGTGCTGCTACTCAGGCGGCTTCCGGCGGTGCTGGCGCTGAAGCCCCTGCTCGGACGGGTGGGAGGGACGCGAGACGCCCTGTTCTTAGGATGGTTCGGCCCCATAGGGGTAGCGGCCCTCTTCTACGCCAACCTCGCGGTTCGCGAGGCGGGGGTGGAGGAAGCGTGGGTGGTCGGAAGCCTCGTCATATGCGCCTCCATACTCGCCCACGGCCTGAGCGCCACGCCCCTCACCAGACTCTACGAAAGGCGCGCCCAGAACGACGAGACCCGCGAGTAGGGAGGCTAAAGGCGATGGCAGCACCGACACCTTTGCTCAACTTCGGAGAACTCCGTAAAGCGGAAGTTCAACTTCCGAGAAAGCGGCTTCTCGGCACTTGGGCGAAGCTTTTTCGACGGTGAGGCACCCACCGAAACCCGGGCACATCGGTCAGACGGTCAATGCCAGAGGACTCGCCTACGCCACCTGCTGTACCCTGCAACCACTTGTAGCACGCCAATGCCGAGGACGAGACTTTGGGATAGTCTACTGCTGACATACTGCTGACAAAGCCCCCGACGCGAGCATCGGAGGCTTTCTTTTTTTACGGTATTTGCAGGAAAAAAAGAGAGCCGACGAGCGGACTCGAACCGCTGACCTGCTCATTACGAGTGAGCTGCTCTACCTGCTGAGCTACGTCGGCTTGTTACGGCGGAATTATATCGCAAGGACCTGCGGCGTTCATGCTTCCTGGTTGACCGGGATCCGGGCGGAGGTTAGCCTGTAACTGTTGTTCTTATACGGAGATGTGAGGATCTCCGAGAAAGGAGGAGCGTGGAGAGGATGCGAGATGCCGTCGGG
>JACCSM010000555.1 GCA_013698525.1 Rubrobacteraceae bacterium | reverse complement strand
AGCTCGGTCGCAAGCCTCTCCATAGCCTCGATGAGGGAATACATCCCGCCTTCTGGGAACCAGAGGCCGTCTTCGGCGAGCTCCGTGTAGGGGAGTAGCGAGTAGACCGCCGGCGCCTCGAAGGGGGAGAGGCCGAGGTACATCGTCTGCAAAGAGAACGCCTGCCTGAGCTTCTCCGAGGCGAAGAACTTCGAGACCTGGCGGTAGTAGTTGTTGACAGCCCTGGTCTTCAGGAGGAGCCTGAGATTGCGCAGTCCGAAGAAGTCTCTGGCCCTGTCGAAGTCGCGCTCCACGAACTCCGAGCGTCCGAGGCGGTACTTGTTACAGGCGTCTTCGAGGAAGCGGTAGAAGCGCGGGGTGACGCCAGGTTCTATGCGTTCGAGCTCGTTTATCAGCTCGGGGAGCGTGCGTCGGATGGTTAGAGAGTCGCCGTCGCCGAAGGTCACGCGGTAATCGGAGTCGAGCGGTATGAGCCTGACGTAGTCGTCAAGGTCGCGCCCGGCGGAGTTGAAGAGCTCGCGATAGGTGTCGGTCATGAGTAGGAGTGATGGACCTGTGTCGAAAGAGAAGCCTTCGGCCTCGAGCCTTCCCACGCGTCCGCCGACACTGGCGTTCTTCTCGAAAACTTCGACCTCGAAGCCCGTGGCGGCCAGCCGGATCGCCGCCGCCAGGCCGCCCATCCCGGCCCCGACAACCGCCACCCGTTTGTTCGGCCTGGCAGATGACGCCGCCAGAGATCCCACCTTCCTTTTTCCGAAAGCCTGCCTGGAGTATACGTCGCAGATGCTAACAGCGTTCACCGCTCGTCCGGGTAAAGAAGCTTACACAGCATGTCAGCATTTCAGCACGCGTCGGGCCTGCGGCCCTCGCTTGTCAGCATTTCATACCAGGTGCTTTCTTACGGGAGCGCGTTCGGGCTACAAGCGCACGGTGGCCCGCCCATACGTCATTCCCGCGAAAGCGGGAATCTAGGCAGCCGCGGAGGACGGTGCGAGGTGGCGTGTTTCGTCGTGCAGATGGCCTTCACCCGGACTCGGTATCAGTCGAGGGCTTTCGCGTGGTGGGAGCCGCCGTTATATTTGCCTGCGACGGATGGCGTGGATACAAGTTTCTGGGATCAGGGTCGATGGGGAGAGCGTAATGGCGGGCGAAGAAGGCGGACGACGAGGCTGGTTGGCCCTTGTCGTGTTCCTGTTCGGCGCAATCTTGGTTGCCGGAAGGCTCGTGCCCGCCGTCCGATGGTTCTTGAGGCAGAGGGCCGATAGGGTCGTCGAGGAGGTTGGGCGCAGGGGCATCGAGCTACCGACGTTCAAGCTGACCCGGCGGGGAGCTTTGATCCACCGCCTTACCCACGACCCCGAGCTTCTCGAGGCCGCCGAGGTCTACGCCCGCGAGAACGATATCTCGATGGCGTTCGCGATGGCCAGGGTCGAGCGTTACGGCCGTGAGATCGTACCTTCGTTCAACGCCTTCCTCTATTTTAAGGTCGGCATCCCTCTGGCTTCTTGGATCTCCAGGTCTCTCTACGACGTCAGAGTCGGCTCACAGAGAGGTCTCGCTGTCCTGGACGAGAACGCCCTCGAAGACGCGAGCGTTGTCTTCGTGATGAACCACAGGAGCAACATCGACTATGTACTACTGGCCCACCTGATGGGGCATCGTACCGCCCTCAGCTACGCGGCGGGGGAGTGGGCGCACGTCTGGCCCCTGGGAAGGCTGATCGGTGGCATGGGCGCGTTCTTCGTGCGGCGTGGTTCGGGGGACGACCTCTACCGGCGGGTGCTCGAGCGCTTTGTCCAGATGGCCGTCGAGGGCGGCCTTACTCAGGTCTTCTTCCCCGAGGGCGGACTGAGCCGTGATGGGAAGCCGCTCGAGCCGAAGGTGGGGCTGCTCGACTACATGCTCAGGCATTTCGACCCCGACGTGTGCGACATCCTCTTCGTTCCCGTCGGCGTCAACTACGATTGGGTGCTCGAAGACCACAGCCTCCTGCAACCAGGCGGTCCCGAGGCAGGAATCCGGGACCGCGGAGGACTCTTCGCCTCCGCGGCCGGCTCGATGCTCAGAAATCTCCTGCTGGCGCGGCGCGGCGGCAGCTTCCGTCTCGGCACCGCCGCCGTGGGCTTCGGGGCTCCCGTCTCGGCGCGCGAGTACGCGGCGTCGCGTGGGGTCGTGTTTCGAGAGCTGGAGCGCGAAGCCCGTATCGAAGAGGTCAAGGTCCTGGCCAGGCTACTCATGCGGACCATAAACGACTCGATCCCACCTGCTGCCGTCCCGCTCGTCGCAAGAGCCCTGATCGAAGCTCCAGAGAACATCCTACCGGAAAATAGGTTGATCCCACAGGCGCGAAGTTTCGCGCAAAAGGAAGCACCACTCGACTACGAGGCCGCTCTACGGACACTCGTGATGCGGCAACTTGTTGTGGCCCAGCGCGGCGGATACAGGCCCGCCCCGGGCGCCGAAACGATTCTTGGCTACTACGCGAACTCTTCCTACCCCTGAGAAGATGCCTCGCCGTTCCGAATCATGCCCGCGGCGCGGAGGGTCTCTTCGAGGATCTTACGGCCTTCGGGGGCGCGTATAAAGCGCTGGTGGGCTCCCTGGTACCAGCCGATGCGCGGCTCGTCCCAGTGGCGCCAGAGGCAGTGGGCCTGGACGGGCGGCACTACACGGTCGACGACGCCGGCGAAGATGCCCCTGCGCTCGTGTGGGACAACGGGCTCGAGCGCGAGCGGAGAGACGGGACGCAGCAGTGCTTTGAAGGTCTCCTCGCGGATGCCCTCCGCACTCAGAGAGTGGGTCGCGACGGCGGGGGCGTTGGCCCAGAACAGGTGCGAGGGGTCGACGGCCGGGTTGCCTGCTACGACGCAGTCGAGATCTTCTTCCAGCGAGGCGAGGAGTGAGACGGCGTAGCCGCCAAGAGAATGTCCCAGCGCCCCTATGGCAGGCGCGCCTTCGCTCTCGCGAAGCCACGAGACGAGCCGCCTGAAGTCCCACATAGCCTGCGCGCCGGTGTGCAGCGTGTCCATCACGTCGCCGGAGAGCGTCCGTTCTCCGCTGATAAGGCCGCCGGTATCGCGCGGGCCGTGCATGGGGAGAACGGGCATGATCAGGTTCAGCCCGAGCTCCTCGTGCAGGTACTCTGGCTGAAAGCGCATCATACTCTTGTTCAGGGTGCCCATCCTTATACCGTGGACGCAGATCAGCCACGGCCGCTCCTCGTCCTGGTGGCGCAGGATCCAGGCGCGAGCGGTGGGGTTGCGTTTGTACGAGAGCCAGCGCTCCCGCCCCGGCTCGTTCTCGTGCGGTTCGTAGAGGCTATCGAAGGTCAGGCATTCGATCTTCCTCCCCTTGTGTTCAATGGTTTCGATGTCGGGGTCCTCCAGCGGCGGCGGGTCCCTATGATAGGTGGCGGGATCGGCGAACCAGCCCTTCTCATCGAAGAGGGAATATGCCTCTGTAGCCTCGCGCTGGACACGGGCGGCGATCGTACCCACCGCGACGGGTCAGCTCGTGAGGATGAGGCCGCACAACATCAGTTCGTTCACCGCGGCCCTCACGGCGAGGCGTAGACCCGTATCGGGCGCGGGGACGCTGGAAGGGCAGCGATGCTGCCCCAGGGCCAGATAGCCCGTCGCGAGAAAGCTCGCCGCGGAACCCACCGCGAGTACGAACGCGGCCACGGGTCCCATGAGCAGGATCGCGGGCAAAGACAGGACCATCCCTAGGGCGGAGGCGAGCGCCATGTACTGGAACGTCCTGGATTCGACGGCCCACAGGAGACCGGAGAGGCCAGTACTCAACAGCAAGGCTCCCGGCCCCGCCCCGAGCAAGACCGCGGGCAGGCCGCCACGCGCCGCCAGCCACAGCCAGAGCGCACCCGTAAGCAGTGGGATGAAGGACGAGAAAGACCACCACTGTGAAGTTATAGACTCCAGAACAGCGCTGTCGTCCAGGTTGCTCTTCTCCCGCCGCCTTTCGCCCATCGACCAACCTTTCCCCGATGCCCGGTAGCTACGACCGATCCATTCTAGACCTTGACACTCGTTGCGGCGATGCGGAACTCCACTCCATCTGCTCGGGCGCAGAGTCGGCCGGTTCCCTACTCGTACTGGACGGCCTCGACGATGCCCTTGCGGGCGGCGGAGCGTGCAGGGAGGAGGCCTGCGAAGATACCTATGAAGAGACCCGAAAGCAGTGCGGCGAGGGCTGGTAGCTTCGGGTAGTAGAAGTCGATCTCGAAGCCTCCTGCGCCCGAGCCCTGGACGAAGAGGTAGCCGAGCAGCGATCCGAGCGCGACGCCGATGAGGCAGCCGATCAGGCTTATGACGATCCCCTCGTCTATGATGAGGCGGCCTATCTGGAGCCGCGTCGTCCCGACGGCCCTGAGTATTCCGATCTCACGGGTCCGCTCGAAGACGCTCATGGAGAGTGTGTTGACGACCCCGAAGGCGGAGACGGCGACGGAGACGCCCATAATGGCGTAGAAGAAGACGTACTGGCGGTTGAAGTCGCTCTCTATCTGCGCCTTCCACTCGGCGTTGGAGTAGAGCGTGAACTGCGGGTAGTCCTCGAGAACATCATCGATCCTGCGCGCCAGGGCTTCTCGGTCGGAGCCCGGCCTGGCCTTTATGGCGAGGAATTCGCTCTGGGTCTCGTTGAAGTCGCTGGCGAGGATCTCCTGCGAGAGGTAGATGCCCATCCCGCCGCCTACGATGTCGTTCTTGAGGATACCTTCGACCCGATACTTCTTCCTTCCCTTCGGACCGGGGATCTCTATCCTGGATCCCACGCCGAGCTCGCGATCCTTGGCGAGCTGCTTACCAATGACAGCGTCGCCATTCTTCAGTTTGGAGAAGGCCCCCGGTCCTCCGGCGGCGTAATCTACGCGGAAGATTTCCGGATAGTTCTGGTCCACCCCGAATACGGCGTCCACCTTCTCTCCGTCCTGGCGGAAGGTCGAGACGATGCTTGTCGTCTTCTCTACACCATGTACGCGACCGATCTTTCCTGGCAACGTCGCGGAGAAGCCGTCGTCCGAGTTCTGCTGCGTTGGCTGCACTACGTAGTCACTGCCGAGGGAGCCGTCGAGGTAGTCCCGGATCGAACCAAGGAGGCTCCCGCCGAGGGCCGAGAACGCCACGACGAGCGAGATGCCGACCATGAGGGCCGAGGCTGTGAGCGCCGTCCTTCCCCTGTTGCGCGTCGCGTTCGCCGCAGCCATCCTCCCCTCGACCCCGAAAAGGAGCCTCAGCACGGGCGAGAACAGCGCCGCTAGCGGCCTGACGAGGACGGGGATCACCAGGGAGATGCCAAGGAAGGCCGCGATGATCGCCGCGATCCCCGAGGCGTAGATGAGGCCCCCGAGGTTGGCCGAGAGGTTCCTGGCGAGGTAGTAGATCCAGGGCACCCCGGCGCCGGCGAGCACGAGCCCGAAGGCCGGCGCCAGGAGCGAGACGCCGCGCGACTGCCCACTATCACCCGTGGACCTGGCGCGCATCGCTTCGACTGGGCTCACCCTCCCCGCCTTCATGGCCGGGTAGAGGGCCGCGACGACCGTCACGGCTATGCCGACGACTATGGCTGAGACGAGGGCGAAAGGAGAGAGGACCAGGGATGTGATCTCGAACAGGAAAGCCCTGCCGAAGAGGTAGACGAGCCCCCTGGCCATCCCGTACCCGAAGAGCACACCAAGGAGCGAGCCGAGCACACCGAGGAGCATCGCCTCCACTATTACGGAGCGTGCGATCATCGCCCGCGTCGAGCCGAGGGCCCGGAGCATCCCGAGCTCGCGCGTCCGCTCCAGGATAGTCATCGAGAGGGCGTTGAAGACGAGGAAGGCCCCGACGAAGAGCGAGGTCCCCGCGAAGAAAAGCAGCGCGATCTTGAACCCCTGGAGCTGGCCGCTGATCTCCTGGGTGCGCTTCTCGGACCGCTCGGCCTGCAAACCCTCTCCGAGTTCTCTGTCCAGCTTCTCTTTGAGGTCCGAGACCGAGACGCCTTCCGCAGCCTCGACGGCGATACCGGAGATCTGTCTCCCTTTATCGAAGGCGTTCTGGGCGAAGGGCAACGGCGCCATACCGAAGGCGAGCCCGCCGAAAGACCCACCCGGTATGCGCAGGAGCCCCACGAGCTTCAGCTTCTTCGGCCCTTTCGGCGTACCTACCGTGACCCTGTCGCCTATCCCGAGCCCCGCGTTCTTGGCGGACCCGCCGTCGAGGGTGAGCTCGTTACCGCTTCGCGGGAAGTGTCCGTCGGTGAGATCGAACCCTGTCGCGAGCTTTGCAGACTGCGGCTCGACGCCGAAGAGACGCATGCTCCTGACCTCCGGCAGGCCATTTTTCTGCACTTTGTCGAGGATGAGAGACGAAGAGAGCGAATAGCGCGGCGCTGCCGACTCAACCCCCTCGTAGCTACGCACCTCTTCGACCGCCTTCTGGTCGAACCCGCCGCTGCCACCTGCCGCGGTGACGGTGAGGTCGGCCGACCCGTAGGCCCGGGTAAAAAGCTCCTCGAAGGTCCCGGACATCGTTGTCGAAAGGG
>JACCSM010000521.1 GCA_013698525.1 Rubrobacteraceae bacterium | reverse complement strand
AGAAACCGTCTGAAAAGGGATTCTGATGCGATGGCTCGGTAGGATACCGAGCATGATGAGAAAAGCATACCAGACCGACCTCTCCGACGCCGAATGGTCTTGCATAGAGCCCCATCTGCCTGCTCCGAGGACCACCGGACGCCCGCGGGTTCATCCCTTGCGCGAGATCCTCGATGCCGTCTTCTACATAGTGCGCGGTGGCTGCGCCTGGCGACTGTTGCCCCACGACTTCCCGCCCTGGAGGACCGTCTACCATTACTTCCGAATCTGGCGCATCGACGGTACTTGGGAAAGGATCAACCGGGCCATCCGCGAGCGCCTTCGAGTCCGCCTCGGGCGAGATCCCCAGCCCAGCGCGGGCAGCGTGGACAGCCAGTCGGTCAAGAGCACCGGCGTGGGCGGAGAGGAGCGAGGCTACGATGGAGGCAAGCAGATCAAGGGCAGAAAACGCCACATCCTGGTCGATACGGAGGGGTTCCTGCTCAAGGTCAAGGTCCACTCGGCTGGCGTCTTCGACCGCGACGGTATAAAGGTACTGCTGGAGGACGCCAAAGGGCTGTTCCCGCGTATGTCTCACCTGTGGCTGGACGCCGGCTACAACGGCCCAGACAAAGGCAAGGACTGGGTGGAGAAAGTTTTGGGCTGGACGGCGCAGATTGTGAAGCGTCCCAGGCGCTGGGTAAGGGTGCCGGTGGGCGAGGAGCCGCCGCCATATCCGAAGGGCTTCATCGTTTTGCCCAGGCGATGGGTTGTGGAACGGAGCTTTTCGTGGATAGGCCAGAACCGCAGGATGAGCAAGGACTACGAGAGGCTGCCAGAAAGTGGCGAGGCGTTCATCTGCGTGGCGATGACGCGCTTGATGGTGAGGCGTTTGGCCCGCTCGTGAGGCTTTTCAGACGGTTTCTCAGAGATTGCCTATCCTCTTCGTCGAGCTGGTAGCCTTCTCGCTCCGCCGCGCCTTCAGGGTCCTGCCTCATCTGCTCGCGGAACCCCGTGTCGTTCATGAAGCGGTCGGCCAGTTGCTGCATCACTTCCTGATTGCTCATCCTCTTCACCTCCTCTCCCTCGTTGTTCATCTCTTGGTAGCAACTGTAGCAGCGGTTCGCCGGCGGGGCTATTAAATACTTGACACTCGAGGAGTCAAATGCTTTACACAGGCCACTCAGCGGCCGGGCGCAACCGCAACGAAGCGGGTTCACAATATGGGTAGTGGAAAAGCACGTTCGCGCCAGGATAGTTAGCGAAGGTATGACAAGAGGATAGAATGAGGTGGCGAGGTAGAGGACTCTGAAGCTGAAGGAGTGGTCTGGTATGACGTTTTCCCGCATCACCGTTGATCCGGAAAAGATGGGTGGGGTGCCCTGCATCCGTGGGTTGCGTATCCCTGTTGCCACGGTGGTGGAGATGGTCGCTGACGGTATGGCCGAGAAGGGGATCTTGCGCGCATATCCCGACCTCGAGCCAGAAGACATCCGCGAGGCGCTGCGCTACGCTGCGGCGGCGGTGAGAGAAAGGGAGATTCCGCTTCTTTCTGCTCCTTGAGGTTTTTGGTCGACAACGCTCTTTCTCCCATCGTTGCCGACGAGCTTCGAGTAGCTGGGCACGAAGCATTACACGTCCGGGAACTCGGGATGCAGGCTTCGGCCGACAAGGAAATCTTCGAGCTCGCAAGAAGCGATGATCGGGTGCTCGTCTCGGCCGACACCGATTTCGGCACGTTGCTGGCCCTCAGAAGAACAGCCAAACCCTCGGTCGTCATCTTTCGCCGAACTTCGGGACGGCGTCCCGAGGCCCAGGCGAAACTCCTTTTGGATCATCTGCCGGATGCGCGGGAGTCTCTGGAGCAAGGCAGCGTGGTGATTATAGAAGAGTCTCGCTTGCGGATTAGGTCCCTCCCTATCGGAGAATGAGGTCCGGCAGGCGCTTACCGGCCGGGGGCGGGACGGCGCGCACCGCGCAGCTCGCCTGCCACACCGGCCACGGCAAGCACCACCACCGCGGCGGCGAGCGCCCAGGCGACGCCGGCGGCCACAGTGCCGTTCAGGAGGCCGGAGAGCCAGTCCTGCAAGATCAGGCGGTAGAGGACCACCGTGAGCGCGGCCGAGAACGCTATAAAGAGAACCGAGGCCAGCCCGTAGAGTAGCTCCAGCCGGTGGCCCTTGAGCCCTCCAGGGGTTCGCAGGGCGGGCAGGAGCTCGTGCCCCAGCCAGGCGAGGGCCTTAGGCCGGAGGTTGGGCCTGTCGAGCAGGTCGCTCAAGATGTAGTAACCGTCGAACTCCATCAGGGGATTTAGGTTGACGAGCACCCCGAAGTAGGAGACCAGCGCGAACTGCCAGAGCGCTGCTGAGAGGACGGCGTCCGGGACGAACCACGCTACGAGGGCCGCGAGTCCGCCGGTCACCAGGTCGGCGTAGGGTCCTGCGAGGCTTACGGCTATGCGCTCCCTCCGGCCGGCGAGCCACATGTCCGAGGTGTCCACGTAGGCTATGGGTCCGAACCAGTACCAGCCCACTCCTACCCTCGGTACCTCCCGGCCGAAGTGCTTGGTCGTGAAGGCGTGTCCCGCCTCGTGGATGGCGATCGCGACCAGGGTGGCCGGGATCCAGAACAGGAGCAGCCACCCACCA
>JACCSM010000502.1 GCA_013698525.1 Rubrobacteraceae bacterium | reverse complement strand
ACTCTGAGGTCAGGCCGTTGGCGCTCGATCCGCGGGCGTCGCCAATCTCGCCGCGGTGAACCGTACTAAAGGCGCCAACCTCACCCGTGGCCGGATTCACCTCCGCGTGCCTCACGACCCCGAGCATCGGACGTGGGTTCTTCGTCGTCTCCTGCCAATCCTCGAGGTAGGCGTTGTAGACCAAGTAAGCATCGGTGCCATCAGGGGAGATGGCTATCGCCGGCTGGTTGGCCCGGTCACCATCCTCGGATACGGTTTGCGGATCGGAGTAGGTTTGGCCCCCGTTCGTCGAGTGGATAAGGTAGGCCTTCTCCTCGTTCTGGCCCGCGCGGTCGTCTGACCAGTTCACCAGTATCTCGTCGGTGGCGCCAACGCCGCTCGGGGCGCCGTTGGCGATGTCGAGGCTCGGGAAGGTGTTGGTGCGGGCACCGGCCACGCCGTCTATGGTGAACCGGTCCTGCGCCGGGTCGAGCTGGCCTATGCCGGCGACGTCGGTGATGCGGCGGGGCCGCTCGAAGGTCCTGCCTCCATCGAAGGAGCGTTGCTGGTAGAAGACGCCGGTCTGGCGCCGCTTGTCGAAGCCTTCGTAGACGACGTAGACGACGCCCTCGGAGTCGGTTCGGATGGTGCATCCCTGGCGGCCGCCGGTCTGGTTGTTGTTGGTCGCCGCGGTGAGCTGGCGCACCGTCCACGTATCCCCACCATCGGTAGATCGGCTGAATAGCACAGGCTCGGAGCCTGCGGTGCCGCGGAAGCCGACGTTGCAGACGTAGGCGTTACCGAAGTGCGGGCTCGACTCGGCGTTGTCGGCCCAGATCTGCTCCTTGTCGGAGAACAGGGCCGAGTTCTGTTTTGTGAAGACGACGGCGTTGATCTCAGCACCTGCGAGTACCATGGCCGCCGACAGGTAAAGGTAGAACAGCAAGCCGATGGCTGCCTCCAGACTGCCGTAGGTCGTCCCGTAGTCCGCGAAGTAGGCGAGATAGACCGAGAACCGATCATTTCGAGTGGTCGTAGGCCCGGGGTCAATAGCCGATAGCCGGTGTATCGCGCACGAACGTGTCATCGACGAGCTGCCTCATCAGGAAGTCGGCCACGTTCGCCCGCGAGATGTAAGGGCGCCTGCCAGGTTTCAGATCCACCCGTGCGCGGTAGTCATTCGTCCAGGGCCCGTTGGTCAGTATCATCGGGCGCACGATGATCCACTCCAGATCGCTCTCGCGCACTGTTTTCTCCTGCGCCTCCTTGTCAGCGTACTCGTCCCTGAGAAGCGGCGGAACGAGCACATTCATGAAGAACGCGCCCGCAAGACCAGGATCCTGCTTGCTCTCCCCTACCCCCCACGCCGTCTGGCACACTAAGCGACGCAAGCCATGCTCCTTCATCGCAGCCACGATGTTGGCGGCGCCGGCCGAAACCACTCCATGCGGGTCCCCTGGTCTGCGCGGATGGAGCGGGTTGCTGGGTTGCCGTGAGCCGAGGACGCTGATCACCGCCTCGTTGCCGGCCACCGCCTCCCGCACCTGCCCCGGATCGAAGGCGTCTCCGACGACGACCTTTAGCCGCTGGTGGCGCGCGGTCATCCTGGAGGGGTTTCTGACGAAGGCGGTAACTTCGTGGCCTTCTGCGATTGCCCTCTCCACGAGACGCCGCCCGGTGCCGCCCGTAGGCCCGAAGATCACCACCCTCATGGTCACACTCCCTGTCGTCCGCCGTCGCGCACTACCGCCCGCAAGTGTACCCTCATTCTAATCTCCGGCTGCGGCGACGTGACAGGCTGCTTGATGGCCAGGCACCAGCTCTTCGAGAGCCGGGACCTCTCCCAGGCAGCGGGGTTCTTGGGAGCCTGCCTCTCCCGAGCGCAGCACAGGACAGCGGGGGTGGAAGCGGCAGCCAGGGGAGATGTGGGCCGGATCCGGAGGCTCGCCCGTCAGGACCTCATGGGTCCTGCGACGACCGACCTCCGGGGCTACGGCGAGCAGGGATTTCGTATAGGGGTGCAAGGGCTCGGTGAGCACCGTCTGCACCGGCCCGAGCTCGACGATCTTGCCCAGATACATGATCGCGACCCGGTCCGCGAGCGCCCAGGCGAAGGCGAGGTCGTGGGTGATAAGGACCAGGGTCATCCCGAACTCGTCCTTGAGCCGGACGAGGAGCTCGAGTATCTCGCCGCGAACCGAGGCGTCGAGCCCCAGTGGTAAGTCACGCGAAGGCTGAGGTTGCCAAGAATCAGGAGGAAACAATTGTTTGACCCATTGACATTGAAATGGCAATACAGGGCCCCGAAGCTTATCTGCTGATGACATATGGGAAGGGCATGCTAAGAGGTCCTCTCAGCTAGCTTGCCTTGTGCCCGGTGGGGGTAAGTCGTAAGTAGGACACGAGAAGCGAAATGAAGGGAGCAGGAGACGATGCCTACACGCAAAGCGCAAGCCGCCTGGCACGGCACCTTTCGCGACGGTGAAGGCAAGATGAGGCTGGGCAGCGGCGCCTTCGAAGGCGCTTACTCCTACCGCTCGCGCATGGAGGACTCCGAGCCCGGCACCGACCCCGAGGAGTTGCTGGCTGCGGCCCACGCCGGCTGCTTCTCGATGTCGTTGGCGCGCAGGCTCTCGGCTGAGGGCTACTCCCCGGAACGCATCCACACCGAAGCCCGGGCGCGCTTCGGGCGCTCTGGGGAAGGGTATGCCATCAGCCGGATCGATCTGCGCACGGAGGCCGAGGTCCCCGGCGTTGATGAGGGATTATTCCTAGAGAAGGCCGAGGCCGCCAAGCGCGACTGCGCGGTTTCCAAAGCGCTCGCGGGCGTGGAGGAGATCGTCCTGGAGGCCAAACTGGTGGAGCACGCGGGGTGAAAGACCCCATCGGTGGGTCCCTCGTGTAGAGCCCAAGAGAAGGCAGCAACGAGAACGTCTGCGAGGTCGAGGACAGCTCGCCCCGGCAATGCGCTTCGGCGGCCACCAAGCGGAACCGAAGGACGCGAGGTCCCGCTCAGAGCCGGGGACCTCTCCTCCCCAACAACGATGGTGGCTTCTCTAGACTCCGAACGTTCGCACCCGACCAAGGAGCATCGATCGAGCGCTACCCGAGGAAGTCCACCAAGGCGCGGTTGAAACGCTTGGCGTGGGTGGTGTTGAAGCCGTGCGGCGCCTCCTCGATGAACTCCAGAGAACTACCCTCGAGCGTCTCGTGCGAACGCCTGCCGCTGAACTCGAACGGGACGATCGCGTCGGAGTCCCCGTAGATGACCAGCGTCGGCACGTCAATCTTGGCCAGGTCGTCGCGGAAGTCGGTGTAGTAGCACGTGGCGATGCAGTCCAGCGTGCCCTTCGGCGAGGCGAACTCCACGAGCGCTTGCACCTGCTTCTCCCAGGAGCGGCCGCTCAGAGGCCAGCCGTGGATCAGGACGACCGAGCTACCAGAGCCGTGGTCCTCGTAGTAGAGATCGATGCTGACGGAGTTTTCCTCACCGACTTTGACGTAGGGCACTAGTAGGCTCTCCTTTTTCCGCTTAGTTGTAAAGACATATCCGCGTTCATGTCGAGAGCGAAGGTTCGCACGTGCGGACCCTATGGAACCGGGTTATGCAAAACAAGAAGCTGGGATTGTCCCGCATCCTCCTTGTTTCTACTTCTAGAGCCCTTCAATTGCGCCGCGTATTCTGCTTATCTAAGCTGAATGTCGAGAGCCGACGAGCGC
>JACCSM010000501.1 GCA_013698525.1 Rubrobacteraceae bacterium | reverse complement strand
ACGACAGCCGGAGTGATGCCGAAGCGTTCACCGACCCCGTGCTCAGCGGCGTGGTCGAGACGAGCGGGGCACGGGACTATACCGTCAAGATCCAGTTGCAGAACTCGAAACTCAAGCCCTCCCGGAGATATCGTTACCGCTTCTACTACGACGGCGGCTTCAGCCGGACGGGCCGCTTCAAGACGCTGCCGGCCCCTACGGCAGACGTAAGCAAGATACGCTTCGGCTACATCTCGTGCCAGGATTACACCAACGGCTACTACAACGCGCTCTATCATCTGGAGAAGGAGAACGTTGACTACGTCGTCCACCTCGGGGACTACACGTACGAGACCGTCGCATCGGACAGCTTCCAGGGCAATGGTCCAGAGGAGCGGCAGTTCACCTTCCCCGATGGAGGTGACGAGGAACTCACGCTCAGGGACTACCGCTTCGGGTACAAGAAGTACAAGACCGACCCCAACCTCCAGAGGTTGCACGAGAAATGTGCCTTCATCATGATCTGGGACGACCACGAGTTCGCCAACGACGCGTACCAGATCAGCGCCCCCGACTCGGGCGGCAACCAGGACGGCGACAAGAGGGACCCTGGGCGGCGCGAGGCAGCGAGCCGGGCGTGGGCCGAGTTCAACCCCGTCGGGGTCTCCTACAACCCCTCCAAGGACCCGCTCAACGAGATCGTCATCTACCGTTCGTTCGCCTTCGGCAACCTCATGGAGCTCGTGATGACGGACGAGCGTCTATACCGCGACGGTCCCCCCAACGGGAACCAGACCCAGGACCGCTACGTCACCCCGGGTGCCGGCCAGCCGGGGGAGGGTGAGGAGGACCCTGACCGCACCATGCTCGGAGACGGCACCCCCGGGCAGAACGGCCTGAGCAGACCCCGCCAGGTGGGCTATTTCCTGGATAGGATCACACGTTCCCCGAGGACCTGGAAGCTCTGGGGCAACGAGGTAACGCTCATGCAGATAAAGGTGGCCAATACCTCCGTCGAGTCAGCGACCGCCGACCCCATCACCTCCCTCGAAGGTCTCTTCCCAGGCATAGCCGACTTCCCCGCCGCAGGGGCCGTTGGAGCCCCGGAGGGCGTCTACATAACGCTCGACCAATGGGACGGCTACCAGGCGGAGCGGCGCAGGATCACACGGAGGATAAGGGACGACAAGACCCTCCCCGGCCCCGCGGGGGTAGAGAACTTCGTCACCATAACGGGAGACATCCACTCCTACATAGCCGGCTACATCAAGGAGAACTACGACGACCGCACGTGCATGGGGGATAACAGGCCCGTAGGGGTGGAGCTGGTATGCCCATCGGTGACTTCCTCCAACCTGTCGGAGATTGCCACCCTCGGCTTCGGAGCCGCCCCCGCCCCTGACGTCGGGGAGTTCACAGTGCAGGTGACGGCCAACAACCCCCACATAAAGTTCTTCAATTCAAACGACCACGGCTACAACGTCATGGAGGTGACGAAGGGCTCGATCCTCTGCACCATGAAGGCCATCCGCACGACTCCCTCTCCGGACAACCCGAACGCCAACGGTATAAGGGAGGATGACCCCAGTCAGACCACGGCCGAGGTCCTGAGGCGATTCAGGGTCCCGGCCTTCGGCACGACCTTCGCGGGACAGATCATAGACGAGCCCCTAATCTTCGACGAGACGAGCGGCGTACCGGTACCGCTGCCGTGCGAGGTCTCCATCTCGCCAGGCCCGGGGATGTGACAGCAGATTGGGGAAGGGTCCACCCTTCCCCAATCCGCGCTGGTCAGCATTTCAGCACTTCAGCTTTTTGGTTGCTGAATGTGCAGGCTAGGTTCTACCCCTTCGGGGTTCCTACGCCTAGGGTGCAGCGGTTGCCTGAGAGGGGGGCTAGCTCGGAGATGCGGAACTGGTTTACGAAGCGTCTGAGGCGCGGATCGTCCGCGCCGCCCAGCTCTAACTGGACCCTCCATGAGGTGGCGATGACGGGCGCGTTCTGGCCAGGATACGGGCTCGCTATGACGTAGTTTTCATTGCCGTAGGGGCGTAGGGTTTCGATCTGCTGTCTTGGCAGGTCGGGGCGGTAAGTGATCCAGACGACGCCGTGGTCCAGGCTGTGGACGGCGTGCCTGTCCTCTACGGGCTCCTCGTAGAAGCCGCAGTTCTGCCACAGTGGATCGTGGTTCCCGTTGGTGGGCGGCTTTCTATCGTACTCGATGGGTCCCTTGACGGTGTGGTTGGTGG
>JACCSM010000587.1 GCA_013698525.1 Rubrobacteraceae bacterium | reverse complement strand
TGTTCTTACTCTGGCTGCCCGTTCACGCTCCCAAGATATGTTGAACAGAGACTACTTCTCACACTACACGCCAGGTGGTGTGACGGTGATAGATCAGCTAAAGCGCAAGGGTTATTACAGTTACGATCCGAGCGACTACCACATGCTAGGGGAGAATATAGCTATGGGAGGCGATGGCAAAGACGAGGATACCCCTGAGCACCTTTTCACAGGGCTCATGCACAGCGAGGGCCACAGGGAGAACATACTGAGGGCGGACTTTGGTGAGGTTGGTGTAGGGGCGCGATCGGGCACCTACCAGGAGTACGATGACACATCAACGATCTACACCGCGGTGTTCGGGGGGCGTTAGTCGTCGGCGCGAGGATCGAAGGGCACGGTATCTTGAAGCGGTAGCGCTCGGGTCGTGTGGCGATCAGAGCCCTTCGTGCGTCAGTGAAGCGAGAGAGATCCTTCTCCTCATCGTAGAGAAGCGCAGGATCGCTCCACCCTACATTGCGGAATTCCATCTCCAGGTCGTAGCGGAGTACGCACTTGCGCCTGCGCTCCTCGGCCTCTGAGCTTCGCGGTGCCAAGGGTGCCCAGTCGTTGTTAACCTTAGCATTATCCGCAGGGGCTGCGGACGGACAACGCCGGCTAGCGGGGCACTCTGGAAGGCGTAATGTGATTGCATCCTGCGCGTGCAGAGTTACATTGGCGCCTACCGTGGGTAGCGACTGTGATGTACCCGACCGCAAGCGATGGGAGAAGGTGCATACCAGCTATGCTCTTCTGGGTAGTCGCAGCGCTGGCGATACTAAGCGTCCTGGCCATTGTAGGAGGACTGTACCTATTAGTCCGCCGCTGGCTTTAGCCGCAAGGTAAAGCGAAGGGCCGGGACCCCGTAGGACCCCGGCCCTTCTGGCCATTTATGCGGCTATCGGTCGATAGCCCCGCTGGCTAGACGGCGGAGACGTTATCAGCCTGCATGCCCTTCTTGCCTTGGCTCGCCTCGTAGGAGACCTTGGCGCCCTCATCGAGGCTCTTGAAGCCGTTGCCGGCTATACCCGAATGGTGTACGAAAAGATCCTCGCCACCCTCGTCGGGGGTGATGAAGCCATAGCCTTTATCGTCGTTGAACCACTTTACCGTTCCTTGGGCCATATCTGGAGCCCGCCTTTCTCTCTTGGGGCTCCACCGCAATAAAAAAGCCGCCCCTCTCGTTGAGGGCGGCGCTTCGGTCACCATAAAACCCACATCTATCTACTGCACCCTTAGTATACCATGATCAAAGCCAGGGCTCCCCAGCGAACGCTGTAGCGGATGCTAGGACACTCCGGCCCGGTCGCGCACGTACTCCAGGTCCCTAAGCAACGGGGCGAGTCCCTGGTCGTGAGCCTGGCGAATAAAGCGGCACACCATGAGCTGCGCCTCCCACCACCAGTTGTGGGGACCGGCTTCCCCGGTGCGCTCGTAGTCGAGAGGCCCGAGAGCTCCCGGGTAGGAAGCGGGTTAGTCCGCGCCCCCTGTGGCGAGCATGTCGAGGGCGACGGCGGCGGTCCAGGATTGCTCCTTGGAGCCGAGCGCCTCGCCGGTGAACGGCTCGAAGTACTCTGCGAAACCCCCCTCTGAGAGCTCCTCCAGAGTCTCGCGACGAACCCCCTGTGCCCTCTCACTCTCTCCCGCGCGAAGCAGCGACCACCATAGGAGCCAGTTGGCGACAGGCCAGACAGGACCGCGCCAGTAGCTCCGCGGGTGGAAGCCGGGCTCTTCTGGGCTGGTGGAGGGCGGCAATCGGTAGCGCAACCTGGGATTGCCGGCGAAAGCCTGCGAGTCGAGCGTGCCGAGGAGGTCACGGAGCCGTGGGCGATCTAGTCCGCCGGCGATCAGGGGTGCGAACCCTGCAATGGTGCGCACCTTCAGGGGTTCGCCCGCCAGTACGTCGTGGTCCAGGCAGAGCCCGAGGTTGGGGTCCCACTGCTCTTCGAGGCCTACGCGGCCGCGTTCGATCCAACCCTCTATGAGCTCCCTGTCCTCGCGCGGCGCTTCGAGGACCTCGGAGATCTCCAGCAAAGCCTCGTTGGCCGCAACGAGGATGGCGGAAAACAGGACGTCCTTGACCAGGAATGGGTGTCGCGCGTAGATATCGGCCTCGTCGTAATGGACCCGCTTGAGAAGCTCGAGCAGCCACAAAAAGCGGTCGTACTCGCTGTCGGTCGGACGGTGCGAAGGATCGCTGACGTGCTTGAGGTCGTAGCGCGGGTAGGAAGGTACCTCCCCGATGGAGATCCTATCCAGGGCGGCGTCCCAGCGCGGGGAGTTGTCCGTGCCGCTCTCCCAGGGGTGATAGATGGTAACCAGCCCCGAGCCCTCGGGGTCGCGGGCGGTCGCAAGGTAACGGTGCCAAGAGAAAAGTCGTCGGTAGTTGCCGGCGAGAAACGAACGGGCGCGGGCAACGCGTTCTTCGTCCTTGCCCCGCGAAGTCTGCCAGATTCGCCTGACGGCTATGGCGTGGACGGGCGGCTGGCACAACCCGCTGGTGCGCGGACCCGAAGGCGCGTCTTCAGAGAGCGCGGAGGAGTTCCAGCGCTCCGCGTCGGGGAAGTAGCTCTCCTCCGGGGCCTCAGGGTTGAAGACTATGTGGGGAATCTTGCCCGTCGACCACTGGCCGGTAAAGAGGGTCTCGAGCTCATCTGTCGCTCGACGGTTGTCCACGTGCGCAAGGCCGAGCGCGATGAACGCAGAGTCCCAACTCCACTGGTGCGGGTACAGGGAGGGTGCCGGCTTGGTCCAGGATTTCACGCCGTTGCGGCGCAGAACGTCCGTCGCGAGCGGGTTGACGCCGTCGAAGCCGCCGGTCCGCGGCCCTTCAGAAAGGCTCTCTGGAAGCTCTTCCTCTCGCATGAACCGGTGGTACTAACTCCCGTCGACTAGCTCTACCCGCTCAATGTATACAACGACCGGCCTGCCTTCAAGCCTACCCCGAAGATCTCCTGCTCAATCATCCCGCTCTTCCAGGTTCGAGATGTCTTCCTGATAGGCGTCCAGGGAATCCAGAAAGCCATCGTAGGCGTCGACCGACTCCCGCGACAATTCCCTGAAGACTTCGCGCTGTTCCTTCGCCAGCTGCTGAAGACTGCCGAGGGTCCTGCGGTTGAGTTCAGCCTGGTCGTCGAGCGTTTCGACCCAGTTCTCGAAAAACCTCCTGGAGAGCCTCATGCCGCTCTTCTGCGCTTCGAAAGCCTGGTCCACGGCTGCCTTGTACCCCTCGCGGGTGAACCGGTCCACTCGCTCCGAGGCGTCCCGGTTCCGCTGCGCGTCTCTCTCATCCACTACGGGCCTCCTTTCCTACCAATATGATACCCGCTCGTCCCCGCAGGATCTAAAGAACACCTACCCACGTTTCGACCCTGCCAGCGTAGTTAGGCGTTGTGGTCCTTCTTTATGTCCTCTCCCGACGTTCCCTACTGCACGATCAGGTGACATTTTCGGCAATGGATAGATGCTCGTAGTGCGGACATCCGAACGCCGAGCAGACTCGTTCGGCCAACTCGTAGGTGCCCAGCAGACCGTCGGGCTCGACCACCTTGCGTTTGCCGTGAATCCACTTGGGCTCTATGGCATTGAGCCACGGGCTCTTCTTGGGCAGCAAGCAAGTAATAATCCTCACCCCTCCCTTCTCACCCTTTTTGACGGATCGGTTGTGAGATCCGATCCAGCGGCGAA
>JACCSM010000459.1 GCA_013698525.1 Rubrobacteraceae bacterium | reverse complement strand
GGATTGGACACCTCGGTCTGCGTCAAGTGGCTGGAGCAGCAAGGGGCTGTGCCTTACGCGTTGTACCTCGACCTCGGCCAGGGAGAGCCGGCCGAGGACGTCAGGGCGAAGGCGCTCGCGATAGGTGCCGCGGACGCCTTCGTGCGCGACGCCAGGGCCGAGTTCGCGGACGAGTACGTCGCCCCCGCGATAACGGCGAACGCGCTCTACGGTGGGAAGTACCCGCTCTTTACCGCCCTGGCGCGACCGCTCATAGCGAAGAAGCTCGTCGAGGCCGCGCGGGAGGTCGGGGCCACCCATATCGCCCACGGCTCGACGGGAAAGGGCAACGACCAGGTCCGCTTCGACGTTACGACGGCCTCCATAGCCCCCGACCTGACCGTCGTGGCCCCCGTCCGCGACTGGAACATGAGCCGCCCCGAGGAGATGGCCTACGCCGAGGAGCATGGCATCCCCGTCCCTACAACGAAAGAGTCCCCCTACAGCGTGGACGAGAACCTCTGGGGCCGTTCCATCGAAGCGGGACCCCTGGAAGACCCAGACCACGAGCCTACCGAGGACGTCTTCGCGCTCACGAGCTCACCCGAAAACGCCCCTGACGACCCGCAGTACGTCGAGATCGGCTTCGAGGAAGGACTGCCGATGACCCTCGACGGGGAAGAGCTGCCGCTGGTCGAGCTAATAGCCGAGCTTGGCGCCGTTGCCGGAGCAAACGGCGTAGGCCGCATCGACATGGTCGAGGACCGCCTGGTCGGAATAAAGAGCCGGGAGATCTACGAGTCCCCCGCAGCCATCGCCATCATAGCCGCCCACCGCGAACTCGAGACCCTGACGCTCACGAGAGACGTCCTCCGCTTCAAGACGACCGTCGAACAGCGCTACGCCGAGCTCACCTACGAGGGCCTGTGGTTCACCCCGCTCAAATCAGCCCTCGACGCCTTCATCACAGAGACCCAGAAGACCGTAACCGGAACCGTCCGCCTCAAACTCTACAAGGGCAACAGCACCGTCGCTGGCCGCAGAGCCCCAAACGCCCTCTACAGCAAAGATCTTGCCACCTACGATCCCAACAGCACCTTCGACGAAGCCGCCGCCGCAGGCTTTATCGCCCTCTGGGGCCTCTCAGCACGCCAGTGGGCAAGCGTCAACGGCGGTACAGCGTACAGCCCAACAGCCCCATAACGTTAAACCCACGGTGCATGCTACAGAGCAAAATAGGCCGACTTGCAGGGTATTTAATGCGGAATAAACTCGACCATAGGTCTGCTCGCAGCATAAACATGCACTTCAAGTTGATTGTGAACCTGAACTACAGGTTTATATTCATCTGTTCGACGTTCTGATGGGGGCGGCGGAAGGTCTGTGCTCCCTTATCATATTTGGGCGGGCGTCCTGGGTTTCGAGTCATGTGGGCTTCGGTGTCTGGAGCGTCGCTACTGCGCTGAGGGTTTCTGGCCGTTGCTTGACGTATTGACTTTCTTTGATCTACACTTAGAGCAAGATTTTTTGATTTGAGAGGTGAATATGGACGACGGGCTCAAGCAGAGAGTACGGGACCGGCACGCCGAGGCGGCGAGGAGCGTACTTGGGGAAGCTGAGAGTGGCGGTTCGTGTTGCGGGGGTGGCGCGTCCTGTTGTGGGATGGCTGAGTCTGGGAAGCGGGCTGTGCTCGAGGTGGATGTGGCCTGTGGGAGTTACTCCGAGGCTGAGAGGGGCGAGTTGCCACAGCTCGCTGCTGAGGCTTCGCTGGGATGCGGAAATCCGGTGGCGCTGGCGATACTCTCGCCGGGTGAGGTCGTGCTCGACCTCGGTAGCGGCGGTGGTATAGACGTGTTGCTCTCGGCGAGGCGGGTGGCTCCTGGAGGGAAGGCCTACGGCCTCGACATGACCGATGAGATGCTCGAGTTGGCCCGCGGGAACCAGGCCGAGGCCGGCGTGGAGAACGCAGAGTTCTTGAAGGGTGAGATCGAGGACGTGCCGCTGCCTGAAGAGCATGTCGAGGTCGTTATCAGCAACTGTGTGATCAACCTCTCCACAGATAAGCAGCGTGTGATCTCTGAGGCCTTCAGGGTTCTCCAGCCGGGAGGCCGGTTCGCCGTCTCCGACGTGGTGTTCCTCGGCGAGAAGCACAAGTTGCCCCCTCGGGTCGCGTGGAGCGTCGAGCTGTGGTCGGGGTGCATCTCCGGAGCGCTGGAGAAGGGCGAGTACGAGGCGTTGCTCTCGCAGGCAGGGTTCGTGGAGGTTGCTGTGGAGGTAACCCACACGTATCCGCCGGAGCAGATAGCAGGGCTCTCCGGCGAAGAGGCCGAAGCTCTGCGCGCGGTCCCTGCGGCCAGCGCCTTTATCCGGTCCCGCAAACCGAAGGTAAAGTAACCGTGGCGCGACGGCAAATACCAGTTCTCCAGGAGAGTAGTGCCCCAGCCTCGCGGACCATAGATATCGGCGATGAGGAGCGCGCCGGCCCGCTTGTAGCGCTGGGCCGGGCGCTCTCCGACCCGAACCGGGTGACGATGCTGGGGATGCTCGCCTATGGACGGGGGTGCTGCGAGCTGCCTGACTGCGGGGCGTTCCAGACGGGGATCAGGACGCCGGCATCTGCGACTGCGAGTTTGAGAGATACTTCGATGTGAGGCAGTCGAAGGTCTCCTACCACCTCGGCAAGCCCAAAGAGGCCAGGTTGGTGCATGAGGAGCGACGCGGCAAGTGGAGCTTCTACTCACTCGACCGCAATGCCGCAGGGCGACTCCTCGACGAGGCCGCGGTGCATCTGAATTACTACCCGAGCACGGATGGCTGAGCGGCGCGCAGTAGACCGCATGCGTGTCCTCTTCCTTTGCACCCACAACTCGGCCCGTTCCCAGATGGCCGAGGGGCTGTTGAGGAACCTTGCCGCTGACCGTTTCGAAGAGTTCAGCGCGGGTACCGAGGCGACGCGTGTCAGGCCTGAGGCGATCTCGGTCATGGCGGAGATCGAGGTGGACATCTCCTCCCAGGAGTCGGAGACGCTGGAGCGCTACCTCGGAGAGCCCTTGGATCTCGTAATCACGGTCTGCGACGACGCGAACGAGGCCTGTCCGTTCTTCCCAGGAGCAAGAGAGCGCCTCTGCACTGGTCCTTCCCAGACCCGTCGACGGCTACCGGTGGCTACGAAGAGCGCCTGCACGCGTTTCGGAACGTGCGGGACGAGATCCGGGTCCGTATCGAGAACGAACTGGCGGGGGTGTGATACGGAATCCACATGATCAGTCCCCGGCGGCGTTTATGAGTCGGGCTAGCGCGTCTCCTACCCCCTTGCTCCCAGCATAAACGTCATTCCCGCGAAAGCGGGAATCCACTGCGCCAGGCGCTTCGCGTTTCCATCCAGAAGCAATCTGCCGGATTACGCATAGGTTGTGTCCGTAAACTTCTGTAATTTGGTGAGCCGCTAGAAAGAAGGGCCATCGGCCTCCAAGATGGTTGGTGTGGCGTAAGTCAACCGATCAGAACGGAGTGGCGATGGCCAACGATCATCGTAGGACGGACGCGGGGTTGGCGCAAGAGGCCCTGCTGGACGACGCCGGTTTCTTGCGCGGGATCGTCCAGAGGGTGGTGC
>JACCSM010000445.1 GCA_013698525.1 Rubrobacteraceae bacterium | reverse complement strand
TGGCGGGTGAAACTGAAATGCTGACAAGCGAAGCCCGAAGGGCGTAGCGTGCTGAGATGCTGAAATGCTATAACGGAGCGGACGACGGGCTTCGAACCCGCGACCTCCAGCTTGGGAAGCTGGCGCTCTACCAACTGAGCTACGTCCGCATGGGCGGATATTTTAGCATGCTGGGCATGGCTCTAGTAACCTGAGAACACCTTGGAAGTAGAGCATCGGTTCTCCGAATACAAGTTCTGCCCCCGGTGTGGCAACCACCTCGGAGTCCGCGTGCTCAAACGCGGCGATCCGGAGCGGCTCGTGTGCGAGAGTTGTGGCTTTATCTTCTACCTGGGGCCCAAGCTGGTGGCCGGTGCGATCTTCGAGCTGGACGGGGGAATATTGCTCGTCCAGCGAGACATCGAGCCAGGTTATGGTAAGTGGACTTTTCCTGGCGGTTTCGTGGAGCGCGGCGAGAAGGCAGAGGCGGCGGCGGAGCGCGAGGTGCTCGAAGAGACGGGGTTAGAGATCGAGGTGAAAGAAATCGTCGGCCTGTACACGTACGAGGGACAGATACCGGCCATAGCAGTCTTCGCCGCCAGGGCCGTCCGCGGAGAGCCCGTTCCTCTCGACGAGACGATGGACGTGAGGAGCTTCCCACGAGACGGTCTCCCGTGGAACCAAATGGCCTTCCCGAGCACCGAACAGGCCCTGAAAGACTACCTGC
Source organism: Rubrobacteraceae bacterium (assembly GCA_013698525.1). GTDB lineage: Bacteria > Actinomycetota > Rubrobacteria > Rubrobacterales > Rubrobacteraceae > Rubrobacter_D. The sequence goes on along the minus strand of JACCSM010000445.1, from coordinate 16,875 downwards.
GAAAGGCCTAAAGTGATCAGCGTTCAGCGAAAACAAGGAGCTGAAATGCTGAAGTGCTGACATGCTAGCAATCAGCTTGCGATGATCTCTTCGACCGCCGCCACTATCTCTGTTTCGTCGGCGAGACGCCCGAGGCCGGGTTGCTCGTCCGCTGACGCCATGAGGCCCTCCTCGGGGCCGACGAAGCTGTGGCCCCAGTTCTTCAGCGTCTCGACGTTGCGGACGGTGGCGGGGCTGCTCCACATCTCAGGGTTCATTGCAGGGGCCCAGAGGACCCTCTTCGCGCCGGCGAGGATCGTGGCCGAGAGTAAGTCGTCCCCGAGCCCGATGGCGGCCCGTGCCATCGAGTCTGCTGTCGCTGGGGCGACGAGAACGAGGTCTGCCCAGCGGGCGAGGGAGACGTGCTCGACGCGGCCCGAGATCTCCCACCAGGTCACGTCCGTGTGGACCCCGCCGCCGGCCGCGATGGAGAGCGTCTCTTCGGGGATAAAGCGGAAGGCCGCTTCTGTGGCGACGACCCTGACCTCGTTTCCGGCCTCCCTGAGACGCCGGATCACCCCCGGCGCCTTGTACGCCGCGATGCCGCCCGTTATCCCGACGAGTATGCTTGCCACGCAGCTAGTATACAGAGCCAGGGATCAGATACGCCTCTCAGGTGGACCTCCCTGGTAAAGATGAGGACCCCCTTGCCGGCACACGCGTTGGCGTGGTGCAGACTAGGGGTTGTGCTAGTACCGGAGTGAATCGGGACAGGGGCTAACCCGGGGTGTTAGTACCAGGACGTTCTCTGGCAAGATTCGATCAGTATCATAGTCGGTCCCGACCCGGGTACCAGGCCTTGCACGATCCTCTACAGAGAGAGGCGACATTGGTGGGCGGCGAGCGTTTGGGGCTTGTGTGGATAGATTGCCCGTATCCTGTTGTGGCCGCCGGCCTCGAGGAGGCCCTGAAAGGGCGGGCGCAGTTACGCGTTGGACAGACAGCCCCGATTGACGCAGACGCTCCCTATTGCGCCATATTCGACACGAGTGGCGCCGAGAGCATCTCTGAGGGTATAGAACGCATCCGGGGCGTCGACCCCGATATCTCCATTCTGGCCTTCAGCCTGCACGTGGATCTGCCGCTCGCCCGTGCCGCCCTGCGCCATGGAGCCAGGGGTTTCATCCACGCGGGGATGGAATTGGACCAGATAGCCCGCGCCGTGGAAGTGGCCTTCGAAGGCGAGATCGTCGCCCCCAGGAAGCTCCTAGAGCTTCTCATAGCGAACGATGACCCCACGGACCTCGACGATCTCACCGCCCGCCAGCGGGAGATATTTCAGTTCGTCGCCCAGGGCCTCAGCAACGCACAGATCGCCAAGAGCCTCTTTCTCTCGGAGTCTACGGTAAAGCAACATCTGCGCGCTACCTATAAGGTCCTCGGCGTAAGCGACCGCAAGGAAGCCGCACGGCTCATCAACGGCAGATAGAGCATTTCAGCTAGTCAGCGCTTCAGCCAGGGCTCGCGCACGCGAATACTGAAATGCTGAAAGGTCCGAGATGGTACTATACGTGCCCCTGTCGATGGGGACGTAAGCACACTAAGAGGAGAGAGGGCCCTCAGGGAAGATGGCCCGCCAGGAACGGAAGGATGGAAGATAGTGGTCAGCAAGACGCAGAGCCTGCGCTGGCTGGAGAATCTGAAGCGATCGCAGAGTCTGACCGCCCGCGAGGAGCGTCGCAAGGAGGAGGTCATGGAGATATTCCGCGAGCTCTGCGACATATCCTTGCGGCACCAGGACCCGTCCGTTTTCCCGCCCTGGCGTCCGTACTGGTGAGGGGCTGCTTCCGGGGCCGAAGACACTCCGCTCGCCTGAGATAGTCATCACATGGAGCGAGCACTGAGAGGCAAGGTGGCGGTCGTCACCGGGGCTTCGAGCGGCATCGGCGAGGCGACGGCCAGCGAGCTGGCGTCGCGCGGCGCTTCGGTCGTGCTCGCCTCCAGGGCCATGGACAAGCTCGAAGCCCTGCAGCGTGAGATCTCGTCCTCTGGCGGCCTGGCGCTGGCCGTCGAGACCGACGTTTCGGACAGGGGCTCCGTCGAGGCGATGGTCGGACGTGCAATAGGAGAGTTCGGATCCCTGGACATACTGGTTAACAACGCCGGTCTGGGACTCTCGGGGAGGATTGCCGAGGTGCGGGCCGAGGACGTGCGGCACGTCTTCGAGGTCAATGCTATAGGCCCGCTTAACTGCATACAGGCCGCCTTGCCGCACATGGGGGAGGGGGGGCGCATAATCAATGTCTCATCTGTGGTCGGCAGGCGCGCGATCCCCAAGGTCGGTGCCTACTGCGCGAGCAAGTCCGCCCTGGGCGCGCTCTCCGATGCGCTCAGGGTGGAGGTGGCCGACAGGGGTGTCACCGTCACCAGCGTCTATCCAGGCACGACCCGCACGTCCTTCAGGGAGAACTCGAGGCGCACTAGGGACGAGAAGCGCGGCTGGCGCCCGAAGGGCGTTACGCCGGATAAGGTCGCACAGAAGATAGCCGACGCTGCCGAAAGAGGGCCACGCGACGTCTACGTGACGCTACCGGATCGGCTCTTCGTCGCCGGCGTAACGCTTTTTCCCGGGCTCGCCGACCGCGTGCTCAGAGTCTGGGCGAAGGACTAGAGCACGGTGCGGACGGTCTCGCCGACGGTGGGGGTGTGGATCTTGTGGTTCGGGGCGAGCCTGAAGGCAAGCTCGCTTATCCGGCGCCTGGAACCGTGGATCAGGATGATCTGACGTGGCTTTAGTTTCTCGGTGATGCCGAGCAACTCGTCCTGGGTGCAGTGCGCGGCGAAGCTGACCCGCTCGACCCTCCACTGCTCTTCCTCGCCCTCGGCGCGGTGCGTACCGTAGGATGAGGCGGCATTGGAGGGCAGAATAACGGCGTTCTCCGAACTCTTCTCCAGTCTCCTGCGGTAGAAAGCGCTAGCCCCGCCCTGCATGGTTACCGGCGAGGCGATAATGGCGCAGGGGTTCGAAAGAATACGCTCGCGCGCCCCGTCGTCGTTGGCGACGGCCCTGATGTTCTCGGAGAAGAAGATCTCTCGCGGGTCGCTGTGCTGGAGGTAGGGCTTCATATACCCGAGTTGCTCGGCGTAGAGCCTCTCCGAGGTCGTCACCACAGAGCCGTCGACGTAGATAAAGACGTCTCTGTCCAGGCCGTACTCCTTGCCGTAGTGCTTGATGCCGAGGATGATCTCCTGCGCCTGCCCGAGGGCGTAGGTCGGGATCAAGACCGTACCGCCCCGCTCCAGCGTCGTGTCGTTTATGACCTCGACCATGGTCCTGATCGACTCCGAGAACGGTTGGGGCTTCTGGTCGGCCAGGGTCGCCTCCATGATCAGGAGGTCTATGTCCCTGACCTCGGGAAGCCGGGCCGAGGGGATGGAGAAATGGTCTTCCATGCAGATGTCGCCGGTGTGGAAGACGGTCGCCGGTCCCGAGGAGAAGAGGACGCTCGCTGCCCCCAGGATATGGCCGCTCTCGGTCAGCGTGACCTTCGTCCCCCCGACATCGAGCGGCTTGCCGAAGGGTACGGGGACCAGCCGCTTTCGGACCTCATGGATGGGTGCGCCACCGGGCAGCCCGCCGCCCATCGCGGCGTGGTCGTTTAGGGCGCTGACTATGAGCTTCGCCGAAGGGGGAGTACAGTAGATCGGCATCTTTGGCCGGTCTCGCACCAGCAGGGGCAGCGCCCCGCAGTGGTCAAGGTGCGCGTGCGTTATGACGGCCGCGTCGAGCCCATCAAGCCCGCCGAAGTCGGGCGTTACGGGGCCGCGTCCGTCGGGTTTGATCCCAGCGTCGACCAGAATCTTCGTCTTGCCGAAGTCGAGGAGGTGGCTGCTGCCACCCACCTCTCCCGCCCCTCCCAGGGCTCGGAAGGAAAGCGTCGGCCTCGGCCTGGCGTAGCCGTCGACCCTTGGGAGCGTGGCGCTACCAGCCGGCCCATCAGTTTTTCCCTGCCGGCTCGCTGGAGAAGGGTCCTTGTCGTCGGGGTCTTCCTCCGAGGTCCTGCGGCCCTGTTCTCCGGGGCTGCGCAGGTCGGCGTGCGCCTGGAGCACCTTGCCCATGAACTCCATCAGGCGGGCGGCCTGCGCGGTGCTTTCGAGCGAGGCTGGCAGGGCCGCGACCTCGTTCTTGATAGCCCGTACCAGGAGCTCTCCGAAGCCTCTGTCGGTAAAGCGGGCGTCCTGCAGGGCGTTCCTTATCCTGTCACGCTCCTCGACCACGCGCCCGAGCTCCTCGTGCAGCTCCTCGACGCGCTCGGCCGCCCTTGAGTAGGCCGAGCGCTCGCCTTCGAGTGCCTTCTCGAGCTGGGCGCCGCGCCTTTCGAGGTTCTCGATGCGCTCGTCGAGCTGGCCTCGCAGGTCCAACGCCGAGGCCGCCCTCTCCTCCGCCTTCCTGACTAGCTCGGAGGTGTCCGTGCGTTCGCCGGTCAGGACCTCGACCTCTTCGGCGAGGGCGGCGGCCCTCTCTTTAGCGGCCCTGGATCCGAAAGTGAGCCGCTCGTTGTCCTGCTTCAGGCGCTCCAGTTCGGATTCGAGATCACTGACACGCGCATCCTTGGAAGCCCGTTTCTCGGCCTCGCCTCTCTCCTCCCGCCAGGCGTCCACGAGCGCCCCGACGACGCCCTCTTCTGGCTCCTCTTCCGCGCTGAGGGCGGCCAGAAGCAGGCCCTCGGTGGTGTGGGCCTGCTTGAGTTCCTCCAGGTTCTCCAGGGAGAAGACTTCCAAGGCTTCAAAGGTTTCGGGTGGGATCTGCTCCTGGATGGCTGTGCGGAACGCCCCCCAGGCAGCCGCGTCGTGGGAGACCCTGCGTGCGATGCCCCGGAGGAGGGGAGCGCCACCGCCTGACTTGCGCGTCAGGGCATCGGCCTGTATGCCCCTTGGAAGAAGGCTCTCTTCGAGGCCAGGAACGTTCCTGCAGATCTCAGCGAGCGCGCGCCTGGTGTCGAGCCTCCCCAGACGTCGCAGGAGCAACTCCTCAGGCAGATCCGCGGGCGGCAGCCTGTCAAGCAGGGATTCATCGGCGATTCCCTCTGAGGTTCCGGCCTCAGTTCCTCCGTCTTTGGGTATGGGATCTGACATGGCGACTCCCTCCACGAATATGAATGTCAAATGGTGTCTTCATGCTCCCATGATTTTATCACGGCCCTTCTCCGCCCCCGCCGGCTTCTCTCGCGTGCTGATCTCGTATAGACTCCAGGTATGGAAGGCGACCAGGCACAACAGAGCGTCAGGATCAGGGCGACCTCTCCCGGAGAGTACCCCATCCTTGTGGTCGAGCTGCCGTCGGGCGGACTACGCACGGTCTACTTCGAGACCGGCTACGACCTCGGGTGCTCCAAGAGCGTCGAGGAGGACTGGCTCTTTGAAAACGCCGTCGGACGCCACAGCTTCGTTGAGGTAGATCCTCCTGTGGAGACGCCCGCAAAATCCCTCGGAGACTACGTGAGGCGGGAGCTCCTCTAGATCTTACTCTGGGCTTCCTGACCCCAGCCGCGCATTCGTGTCCGACCCTCCGCCGTTACCAGATCCACTGTTGTTCTGGGTGCCGTTGCCCTGACCACTGCTGCCCTGACCACTGCTGCCCTGACCACTGTTGTCCGGTCCACCGTTACCCTGAGGGCTGGTGTCGCGTTCGGGTCTATCGGCCGGTCGATCGTCGGCGGCGGGTTGCGCGTCGGTGTTCTCTCCTCCGCCCTGATCGGGGCCTGGCTCTGGTTCGGGATTGGACGAAGCGTCGCCCGACGACGCTGAGGGGTCCGGGGAAGGCGTTGTAACGGGAGGGGGACCTGCGCTGTAGTAGAGGCTCACGGTGGAGCCCGGGTCAAGCATCTCGCCGACCCCTGGGTCCGTCGAGAGCGCGGTGCCTGCCGCCTCGTCACCCTCCACCTCGATGGCGGTAGAGTTCAGCCCGGCGTTGGACAGCGCCGTCTGCGCCGCCGCCACGCTCAGCCCGTAGACCTCAGGGACCTCGACCTGCTCAGGGCCAAGGCTGACGATAACGTCGACCGCGCTCCCGGGCTCCACGTTCTCCCCTCGTGAGGGGTCCTGGAAGAAGATGCCGCCCTCTGCAACGTCACTGTTGTAGTCCCGGGTCTGGGTGCCCAACCTCAGGCCTGCTCTCTGCAGTACCGACTCCGCTTGCGCCGGGGTGTTTCCGTACAGCCGCGGAACCCGCACGCTCGAAGGGCCGGTGCCGACGGTAATGGTCACCCCTGATCCCACCTCCGCCTGCTTACCGCCCGATGGATTCTGGCTTATGACCTGGCCCTGATCATCGAAGGAGCTCTCCCGCTCGTCGAACTCGACCTCGAAGCCGTAGGAATTCAGTTCCCGCTCCGCCTCCGCGCGGCCTGAGCCAACGACGTCACGCACTTCTGACACCCGCGTTCCGACGACGTTGACCGAGATCGTCGAGCCTTTCTCGGCTTTTCCAGTGCTGGGACTCTGGCCGAGTATAGTATCGACGGGTTTCTCGTCGGAGACGCTCTTCGCGACCTCTATATCGAAATCGTCCCCGACCTCGTCTCTGGCGCCTTCCAGGCTCATGCCGACCAGGGCGGGTACGCCTATCTGCGGCGCCTCTTTGCCTGCCTGCCGCTCCTGAAGAAGGGTGTAGCCGACCCAGGCGAGTGCGGCGAGGACCAGGAGCGCGAGGAGGACGAGCAGCATTGGCGCCGTACTCCTACGCCGCTTCTTCACCCTTTGCGGGGGAGGTGGGGGGGCGATGCGCGTGGTCGCCGCCATGGCGTGGGGCATCATCTCCGTCGTGGCGCCTGAGGGGTCGAGGCCGGCGGAGACGCGCTCGAGATCTTCTATGAGTTCCGAGTCGCTCGCGTAGCGGTCTTCGGGGTTCTTGGCAAGCAACCTGAGCGTTATGGCGTTTATGCCGTCGGGCACAGAAGGGTTGAGGTCCTTCGGCTGACGCAGATGCCCGTTGACGTGCTTCATCGCGATCCCCAAAGGGGTTTCCGCGTCGAAGGGCAGTTCGCCTGTGAGCATCTCGTAGAGGACGACGCCCAACGAGTAGAGGTCGCTCGCAGGACCGACAGGCTCGCCCATCGCCTGCTCGGGCGAGATGTAGTGGGCCGTACCAAGGATGTGGCCCGTCCTCGTCATGGCCGAAGACGCCGCCGCACGTGCTATGCCGAAGTCCGTGACCTTTACGTCCCCGAGCCCCGTGATCAGGATGTTGTGGGGCTTTATGTCACGGTGGATGACATCGCGCTCGTGCGCGGCCCTGAGAGCCTCGGCCATCTGGAGCGCCACGGCCGCCGCCGTGTGGGCAGGGAGCGCGCCGCGCTTGACGATGCGGTTTTTCAGGGTGCCGCCGGACAGGTACTCCATCGCAATGTAGTACGTCCCGTCCTCGGACTCACCCCTGTCGAAGATAGAGACGATGTTCGGATGCGAGAGGGCTGCGGCGCTCTGGGCCTCACGCTTGAAGCGCTCGACGAACTCCTCGTCGCTAGCGTAGCGGCTGCTCATCACCTTCAGGGCCACATCCCTATCGAGGATGTCGTCGTGGGCCAGGTAAACGTCGGCCATGCCACCGCTGCCTAGCGACCTCAGAAGACGGTAGCGATTGTCTACGAGATGCTGCACAGACCTAGATTATAGACGCGACCGCGGACAACGTTCAGACTCCGTCCTCGAGGTAGGCTTTCATCAGGCGGGCCGCCAGGGGCATGGCGCCCCTATCGGCCCTTCCGCCATTCTCTATCATCACGCACATGGCGATCTTCGGGTCGTCGGCTGGGGCGAAGGTGATCCACCACGAGTGCGGGAGCCCGTTGCCTGACTCGGCGGTTCCCGTCTTCCCTGCGACCTTCATGCCTTCTATCTGGGCCTCGGTAAACCCCCCCTGGATGACGACCTCCTGCATCATCTCGTTCAGGGTGCTGGCCGTACTCTGTGGGAGTGCCTGCCGGCGGACGCTCGGGGTGGGATTGTCGAGGATGATGCCGTCGGGAGAGCGGACCTCACGCACGATGCGTGGCTCCATGAGCTCGCCGTCGTTGGCGACAGCCCCTGCCACGAGCGCCATCTCGAAGGCGTTGGTCTGCACCTCGCCCTGGCCGAAGGCCGTCTGGGCGAGGGTGCCTGTGGTCCACTGCTCGGGCGGGAGGCTGTTGACGCTGCTCCCTGAGACGGGTAAGGGGAAGTCATCGTAGGGGTCCCCAAAGCCGAAGTTAATGGCCATCTGCGTAATGGCCTCCCCCCCTACGATATTGACCGCGATCTTGGCGAAGATCACGTTGATCGAGTAGGCTAGCGCCCGGGTGAACGTTACCTCCCCGTAGTCCTTGCCCTCGAAGTTGTTGACGGTATACCCGGGCAGCTCGTAGGTCCCACTGTCGAAGAAGGTTTGCTGCGGGCTGACCCCTGCCTCCAGCGCCGCGGCGGCCGTTATAACCTTGAAGACCGAGCCAGGCGGATAGAGGCTCTGGGTCGCGCGGTCGACGAGGGGCGCATTGGGGGCGTTCGCAAGATCGGGATAGTTCTCGTCTATGTCGCTGGGGTCGAAGGAAGGGGAGGTGGCCATCGCGAGGATCTCCCCTGTCTCGGGGTTCAAGGCGACCACGGCGCCCCTGCCGGTGGAGCTCGCGGAGATCTCCTGATAGGCGAGCTCCTGGAGTCCCGGGTCGAGGGTGAGGACCACGTTGTTGCCTGGTTGCGGGCCTCCCGTAGCACGGTTGATCAGGTCGTCTAAGGTCTCCGGCTCCCCTGCTATGCTGGAGAGGTCCGTGTTGTTGGAGATCTCTATGCCCGTCGCCCCGTAACGGGTGCTCCAGTAGCCGACCACGCTCGCGAACGGCTCGCCCAAGGGATATGTGCGGTCGTAGACGGGGCCAGTGGCGGTGCCGCGCTTGACGCTCTTCGCGAGCACGGTCTCACCGTCGCCGGCCAGGATCAAACCCCGCGGCGAGGAGACACTGCGCTGGGTCTGAAACCCGTTCTCGGGGTTGTTGGCCAGCGCCTCCCTCGAGTAGACCTGCCAGTACACGAGCATCACCACTAGCCCGACGAACCCTGCCACGAACAGGTAGAAGGTACGCCTGAGGTGGGCGTTCATGGAGACCCCCACGGGTCATCCCTGTACACAAGCCCCTCGGCTTCGCGTCGTCCCGCCCTCTCCGAAACGAGCAGGAGGAGGCCCGTAAGTATGAAGTTGCCGACGACGGAGGAGCCGCCGTAGGAGACGAAGGGCAGCGTGATCCCCGTGAGCGGTATGGCCTTGGTTACCCCGCCCACGATAATGAGGGTCTGGAGGGCGAACATCGCCGTGAGCCCGTAGGCCAGGAGCTTGGATGCGTCATCTTCTGCGAGCAAGGCGATCTTGGTCCCCCTGTAGGTGAAAGCCAGGAAGGCAAGCAAGACTGCCGTCGCCCCCAGCAGGCCAAGCTCGCTGGCTATCGCGGAGAAGACGAAGTCCGTCTCGACCTCGGGGATGGTCTGGGCGAAGCCTGCACCCAGCCCCGTACCGAGCAGTCCACCGTCCGCGATGTTGAAGATGCTCTGGAGGATCTGGAACCCCGTTCCGTCAGGGTCCCTCCACGGGTCCAGCCAACTCTGTACCCGCAACTGCACGTGCTCGAAGAGGAGGAAGGTCACGAAGGAGCCTAGAGTGAAGAGGATCCCCCCAAGCAACACGTAGGCGGTGCGGCCCGTCGCGGCGTAGAGCATCAGCAGTGGAACGGCGAAAAAGAGCAGGCTCGACCCGAGGTCCTTCTCGAAGACGAGGAGGCCCAAGGAGGCGGCCCAGACGAGGGCGACGGGTCCGAAGTACTTTATCGCAGGAAGCTGGACACCGAGGAAGCTGCGGCTCGTCGCGGCCATCACGTCTCGCTTCTCGGCCAGGTACCCGGCGAAGAAGACCACGAGGGCGATGCGGGCGAACTCCGAGGGCTGGAAGTTGACAGGCCCGAGGTCAACCCAGAGCCGCGCCCCGTTGACCGAGTAGCCAAGAGGCGTGAACGTCGAGGCGATCAGGAAGACCGCTGCGATGGCGAGTAGGTACTTGTAGTCGAAGATGCGGTCATAGTTGCGGAAGAAAAGCACCAGTAAGAACATGGCACCGCTCCCTATAAGTATCCAGACCGCCTGCGTCAATGCGAGCTTCTGCGCCCCCTCCACGTTATATGTCAGGCGGAAGATCATGACGAGCCCGAGTCCCGTCAACAGTGTGACAATCGGCAGCAGAAGCACGTCGGAGTGGGGCAAAAAAAGCCTCACCCCGAGGTAGAGCATGAAGAGGGTTCCTGCGTAGTACGCGCCGTAGACGAGGGGCGGGCTTGCCGCCTCCTGGACGAAGATGAGGGTCGCGAAACCCAAAGTGGTCACGAGCAGTGCCAGGATCATGGGCGTGAAGGCGCGTTGGGTCACCCTAGCTACCCAGGTCTTCGAGGACCAGCTCTGCCTGGTCCCTGGTGTAGAGCTTGTGGTTCTCTATGGGCTGCTGGTAGGGTTCTTTGATCTCCGATTCCGTGAGGCCAGGCCTGCGCCACTCCTGATTGAGCTCGATGCCTAGGGGAGCGTAGGGCAAACCCTGATAGGCCACCACCTCCCCCTCATCGAACTCGAAGAAGTATCTGCTGGACCCCCAGAGGTAAACCGGTGTAAGGGCGGCGATGAGGACCAGAACAATCGCAAGCCCCCGCACGAGCTTTCCTAGTGTCTTCAGGAAGCCACGGGGCCACTTCCTGCGCGTGGCCTTGGTAGACCGCCGGGGGCGGCTCTGGGCACCCTTGCCCACGGGTGGCGTGACGACCTGCCCTGTAGGCCCCAGGGCGAGCATCTCGCTGGTGCCGCCGGAGCGGCTCTCGCGCCTCTCTCTTACATCCGCCTCGCGAGCGGGCTGCTCCTTTACGTCAACGACGACGACGGTGATGTTATCGTTGCCGCCGGCGTCTAGGGCAGCGGAGAGCAGGCCGCGCGCCGCCCTCTCGGGGTCGTTCGGGGACTCGGCCAGAATCTCCGAGATCCCCGTCTCCGAGACCAAGTCCGAGAGCCCGTCCGAACAGAGCAGGATTCGGTCGCCGGTCCCTATGGGCAGTAAGGTGGTATCGACGTCGACCTCCTCGTCCGCCCCAAGGGCGCGGGTGATGAGGTTCTTCTGGGGATGCTCCGCTGCCTGATCCCTGGTCAGGTCGCCGCTACGCACAAGCTCCGCGACGAGTGAGTGGTCCTCCGTTATCGGGTTCATGTCGCCGCCACGCATGAGGTAGGCCCTCGAATCACCGACGTGCGCCACCTCGGCCACGGGCTCCCTCTGCGTCCCACCGAACCTTATGGCGACCACGGTAGTACCCATCCCCGAGAGCTTCTCGTCGCCGCGGCCCGCGGCCACTATCCTGCGGTTCGCCTCTCCTATGGCCGCTTGGAAGGGTTCGTCCGGCTGGAGATCTTTGAGCACGTCTACGGCGAGGGAGCTCGCGACCTCCCCGGCCTCGAAGCCGCCTATGCCGTCGGCGACGACGAAGAGCGTCTCGTCCTCGCCTTCGCCGACGAGCAGGGCGTCCTCGTTGTTCTGACGGACCTTGCCGGTGTCGGTGACGCCGAACGGCTGCAACTCGAGGAAAGGCAAGGTCCTATTCCTCGTACCTGAAGGTGGTCGAGCCGACCCTGACGGTGTCCCCGTTCCTCAACGGCGTAGCACCCACGGTCTTGCGCCCGTTCACGAAAGTCCCGTTCGTCGAGCCGAGGTCCTCGACGTAGAGCAATCCCCCGTGCTTGGTGAGCTGGGCGTGGCGCCCCGAGGCGTAGTCGTCGCTCCTCAGGACGATGGTGCTGCCCGACGAGCGCCCCATGCTGGTCTCACCGTCCTCGAGCTCGAACCGCGTCTCGGGGGCGAGGATCTCCGAGTCCTCGACTACCAGCCCAGGAACCCCCGAGGCGGAGCCCCGGCGGGCGTACGTCCCGCGTCCGTTGTGGCCCCGGCCGGGCACGTAGGTCTCATCGTCCGGTATCTTCCGCAGGTCCCCGATGCTCCGGCTCATTACGGCGTAGATAAAGGCGAAGAGCAACAGCAAGAGCAGAGCCTTCGCCGCAAGCAGCGGTACCTGGAGCTCGAGCATCCCCTAACGTCTCCCGCCGGACTCCTCGCCCGGAGTGTCTATGCGGCGGATGAAGCGGGCTGTACTCTGGCCGAAGGTCAACTCGTCGCCGCCTTCTATCATCTCGCGGTCGATGGGGGCGCCGTCGAGCTGGGTGCCGTTCGTGGAACCGAGGTCCTCGACGAGGAAGCCGTTGTCGGCGCGTGAGATCCTGGCGTGTTTTCTCGACACGTTCGGGTCGTTTATTACGATGTCGTTCTCCTGCGAGCGGCCCACGGTCCACGGGCCGCGTCCTTCCAACTGGTGCTTCTCATCCCCGAGAACGACCTCGACGATCTCCCGCGCCAGACCGTGGCGCCTGGCCTCATCGGCGGATATCGCGGCGGTGCCCTGGTCTATCTCCCCGCCGGTCGACTCCTCGGTGCGGAAGATGCGGGTCTGGCCCGAGGTGTCCTGCGGGGCGCCCTTCTCACGGGGACCGTCGCCGCCTGTAAGCTTGGCTGTGACGCCGAACTCACCGAAGCGGAGCGTGTCTTCGCTCTCGAAGCGTATCCTGGGGGGGGTCATGAGGTGGTAGTTCTTGTTCTCGGCGTGGGTCGAGGCGTACTGGATCAGCTCGTCCTTCAACGAAGCCTGGTAGGCCCTGATGGACTCCGTGTCCTCTTTGGAGAGGTGAACCGTGAAGTCGTTCGGGGCGTAGGTGCGCGAGATAGAAACCATCCTGCCTTCATCCATCTGCTTGGTAAGGCCCTTGGCGATCTCTACGGGGTGGATCTGGCGCCTGAACGCCCTTCCGAAGACGCCCTCTACCAGCGATTCCATCCGCTTTTCGATGTGTTTGAGAAAACCCAAAAAGACCTACCCTCTCACCCTCGACACGAGGTACCTGAGCACCCCGTATATTATAGCCGCGAGGCCGAGCGAAATCATATCCGAAGCGAGCGTACCGGAAGGGGCCCTCGGGGAGAGGAGTAGCGCGTACCCCAGGGCTCCCCCGACTACCGCGACCACCAGGCCTATGACCCACTTGCCGGCCCACTCGGCGAGCGAGATGACACCTGCCATCGCCGCCCAGAGCAGGATCAGAAGCGGCAGTTTGGGGAAATAATGCAGGTACCCCTGGGACAGATCGAGCAGGCCGCCGACTCCCAGCGTGATCGGCAAGACGTCGAGCCTCTCCCCCGAGTAAGGGAGCTCGGCGAAGGGGTTGCCGTTGGCGAAGAAGCCGTTGCGCACCGTGAGGTCGTAGCAGATCAAGGTAAAGGCCCCGGCCGCCGCCGAAAGGCTCGCCCCGAGGGGCCGCATCAGCGCGCCGAAGAGTAGTGGCAGCCCTGCCACCAGGGTGGGCCCAAAGAGCGTCCCTAGCCCGAAGAGAAGGGCGAGCGCAGGCCCTAGCGGTAGCCTTCTCACGTCACCATTGGCCGAACCGGCGCCCATCACCCACACGCCCCCGAGGACTGGCACGAGCGCGGAGAATCCGAGGCTGGCCTGGTTCCTTATCAGCAACACGGCGAGTGCGACTATGACCCCGAGGGCGCCGAGGCGCGGCAGCAGGTAGGCCAGCACGCCGAGGCCGGCGGCGATCCCAAGCGCCTGTGCCCCGTCCGCAAGGATCTGGGCCGCGAGGAGGTATCCGAGCCAGCCGGCCGCAAGGCCGTTGATGATACGCAGCGTGCCTTCTTTGAAGCCCCCGGAGAGCCTGTCTGGCGCCTTTCGTTCAGCGGGCGAGATACTGCCCGCTGGGGCCTTCCTGCCGGTGAGGAGCTTGACGGCGGCCCACGCGCTCTGCGGGCGATGGGCCGGGTTGGGCGAGGTGGTGCGGTCGACGAACTCCTTGAGGCGCGGGGGCGGCTCGTAGGGCTGGTGGGCGAGCAGGGTACGGGCCGTCGCGCCGACGGCGTAGATGTCCGTAAGCGCGGTCGGGTCGGCGCCGTCCAGGATCTCCGGCGCGATGTAGCCAGGCGTGCCTACGGCGAAACCGACGCGCGTAAGGCGTGTATCCCCGGCCCTGAAGGCGACCCCGAAGTCCGTGAGCTTCACCCGCCCGCGGGCGTCCACGAGCGCGTTCTGCGGCTTTATGTCGCGGTGGATTATGCCCTGCCCATGGGCGTAGACCAGAGCTTCGAGGATCTGGGTCAAGGAGTCAACGATCTCGTCTACCTCGTAACCTTTGGCCGCCTCGTCGAGCGGCATCCCCCGCACGTACTCCGTTACGAGGTAGATCTCGTGGTCGCCAGGGATGACTTCGAGCGTCTCTACTATGTTCTTGTGCCGTAGCCCTTCGGCGATCTGGCCCTCCCGCAGGGCGCGCGAGCGCTCGCCGGCGCTGTAGACTGGGATGACCTTGACGGCGACGTCCTTGCCCCTGAGGTAGCCCTTGAGAGAACGGGCGCGCCACACGGTCGCGAAGCCGCCGCGCCCGACCATCTCGGCCAGCGCGTAACGTCCCTGTCCTTCGATGTAGCGCGTCTCTGTCACTACTTGATAGGCTATTGTATAGCCTATCAGCACGCTCCGGCTAACGCCTCCGCTTGTCAGCATTTCAGCACGCTCCCTTCGGTCGCTTGTCAGCACTTCAGCTTCTTGGTGTCGGTTCGCCGCCCATGCTCGACCGCGAACCGTTTGCCTTCATAAACCGCTTCTCAAGAGAACACCCCTCCGCCATCCACGACCTGGCTGATAGCTGACAAGCCGCCTGCAATGCGGCGTGCTGAAGTGCTGACAAGCCGGCACAGCCGGCGGGCTGAAGTGCTGGTACAATCCCCCGCAGTTCAGGACGTCTCCCAGAGAGGGCCTGCGGGCGAGTGGCGGAATTGGTAGACGCGCTAGGTTCAGGGTCTAGTGGCCGAGAGGCCGTGGGGGTTCGAGTCCCCCCTCGCCCACGACATGTTCTTGGGGGTTTCGTATAGAGCGTAGACCTCACAGGGCCGCCCCCGAGTCTCGCCGTCCGAGGCCGCCGGGCCGTCCCAGGAGATCCCACAGCTCTCCGAAAGAGCGCCGCCAGAGAACGCTCCCAGCCTGGCTCACCCTCGTCGGCTCCCTCCTCCTCCTCATCTTGGTCTTCGGGTTTATCTTCTTCGTCGCCCGTGGCTGCGTGGCAAACCAGCAGTCGACCCAGGTCCGCAAGTACGTCACCAGCGCGGACAGCTTCTTGAGCGATTCCTCCAACGCGGGCAGAGGGGAGCTCCAGGGCATCCTGGGCAACGCCGGAGGGGACCCTGCCAGGCTGGATGACGAGGCGCTCGCCCAGGCGGCCAACCGTACCGAACAGCAATACCTACAGGCTCTGAGGCAGGAGGAGATCCCCCCTGAGTTCGATGACGCCCATCACTACGTCGTCACGGCGCTGGGCGTAAGATCCCAGGCCACGGACGAGCTCGTGCAGGCGGCTTCTGGGGACGCGGGCGGGTTTACCAGGGAGCTTGCTACGGCTGTCGAGGACTACAGGACCAGCGACAGCATCGTCGCGAACTACTACATCCCCGCCGTCAAGCATTCTCTGGAGACCGCGGGCCAGACGAGCGACCAAGCCTACCTCGAAGAGCCGCAATCCTTTATGGATTACGGGGCGCTCGGTTTCGATGCTGCCCCCGTATCAGGCACCGCAAGTAGCGACCCGAACGCCCTGCACGGGGTGCAGGTAACGGCTGTCGAGGTCGCGGGCAAGCGACTGTACTCGAACGGGAACGTGATCCTGACAGGGGCTGACGAGCCGACCTTCGCCGTGACCCTCGGGAACAGCGGCGAGGTGCCCGAGACGGGCGTCGAGGTCGAGGTCATCCTCAACACGAGCGCCGAACGCCAGTCCGAGAGCAAGACAATAGCGCGCATCGAACCCAATAAGGTGGCGACGGTCGAGGTCGGCGGCTTTATACCCGGCGAACTCGATGAGACCGCCACGGCCACCGTCGAGGCCGGGCCCGTCGAGTACGAGAAGCGCACGGCCAATAACACCCTCACGGGGAGGGTGACGTTTGGGATCTGAGGAGCCCGCATGGTAACTGCTATAGTCCTCGTCAGGACGGAGCGGGAGCGCGTCCAGGAAGCCGCCCAGGCCATGCTCGCAATAGATGGCGTCACCGAGGCTTACTCGGTCACGGGCCCCTACGACCTCGTCGTCATGGTCCGTATCCCCGACTTCGAGAGCCTCGCCGAGATCGTTCCCGAGAGAATAGCCCAGGTCCCAGGCGTCGCCCGCACCGAGACCATGGTCGCCTTCCGCGCTTACTCCAACTACGACCTGGACCGCGCCTGGAGTCTGGGGTTTGAATAGCATTTCAGCTAGTCAGCACGCTCCGGCTGGCGCCTTCGCTTGTCAGCATTTCAGCTTGCGTCCCGTTCGAAGCTCTTTGGCCGTATGGCGCAGACCCGCGCATTACTAAGCCCGGCCGCGCGCTGCACGACATTACCTGACGTGCTGACAAGCCGCCTGTAGGGCGGCGTGCTGAAGTGCTGACTAGCTTTGTTCCTCGGCGAGGGCGGGGCGGGTGCCCTCTATAAGGAAGGCGACCACGTCGAGGAAGTTGCCGCTCTCTTTGTAGACCTCGCGCTGGCGCTGGCTGCCCGTGCCGCCCTCTACTATCTCAAGGACGCCTTCGAGCTCGCTCTCGCAGCCAAGGTCTTGGGCGTAGGGCTTCAGCCGCTCGACGAGGGTACGGCCGAGGTCCCTGGCAGGGACCGTGGTCTGGTCGTGGGCGTCATAGAACGCCGCGTCCATACCGTACCTGGAGGCGCGAAACTTGTTCTCTACCGCCAGGTGCATGTTGTAGGGTTCGTGCGGGCCGAC
>JACCSM010000438.1 GCA_013698525.1 Rubrobacteraceae bacterium | reverse complement strand
GTTACCACGACCACGTCTTCACCAGGGACGAGGAGTACGCCATGATAAGCCGCAACGACGGGACTGAGGCCAGGCTCTACGATCTGAGAGAAGATCCAGGCATGCACAAGGACGTCGCGGGGAAGCTACCCGACGTCGCGCGGCGTATGTTCGACGACTACGTCATCGAAGACGCCGGAGGACCCCTGCCCAGGTACTGACCGAGGTCCGGAACACGGGCCTGGAAGACCACATTACTCCGTGGTCGTGCAGGCCTGCGTATGTCCTGCACGTTGTGGGAGAGGAGTCGATGTCATGAGGGTCTACATCTCGGCGGATATGGAGGGTGTGACAGGGGTGACGCACTCCCAGGACGTGATACCGGGCCGCTCGCAGTACGAGCGCTTCCGGAGGCTCCTGACTGCCGACGTGAACGCCGCAATCGAAGGCGCGGCGCAGGCTGGCGCCACAGACTTCCTGGTCAACGAGGCCCACGACGGCATGCGGAATATCCTCCTGGAGGACCTCGACCCGCGGGCTGAGGTGATCATCGGCCAGCGCAAACCCTACTCGATGATGCAAGGCTTCGAGGCCGCCGACCTCGTCTTCTTCGTCGGCTACCACGCCCGCGCCGGCACGGAGGGGGTGCTGAGTCACACCTTCGACAGCCCTACCGTCGTCACGGGAGTCGGACTGAACGGTGAGCCGTGCAGCGAGGCGCGCATGAACGCGACGCTCGCCGGCCTCGAGGGCATTCCTGTCGGCCTCGTGACCGGTGACGACCTGGCCTGCGCGGAGGCGGAGACACTCTACGCTGGAGTACAGACAGCAAGGGTGAAGACCGCCGTCGACCGCTACACGGCCCGGTGCCTCTCCCCTCAGGTGGCCAGGGAGCGCATCAGGGAAGCGGCTCGGCTGGCTGCCGGAGAAGGTGACCTGACCCCTTACGCGCCGGACCCACCCTACTCCTTCACCGTCGAGTTCGCGACCGCAAGCTCGGCCGCGAGCGTCCTCTTCTTCCCCGGCCTGGAGCGTGTGGACGACCGGCGCGTCTCCTGGACCCACGAGAATTATGAAACGGCCTTCAAGATGTTCATCGGCGTCATGCGGCTATCCCGCAGCGACCCTGATTACGGTTAGGAGCGAACGTGGGCCTCACCTTCTACATCGTGGACGTCTTCGCCGAAGAGAAATACGCGGGCAACCAGCTCGCCGTCGTTCGTGGCGGCGCCGACCTGCCCGATGAGACACTTCAGAAGATAGCCCTGGAGATGAACTACTCTGAGACCACCTTCGTCCTATCGGAGGGAGAGATCGAAGGGGGCTACGACGTCCGCATCTTTACGCCTGGCGGGGAGGTGCCTTTCGCCGGCCACCCGACACTGGGTACGGCGTACGTGATCCAGCACGAGATACTCGACGACCCAGTAGAGCGAGTGACCCTGAACCTGAAAGCCGGTAACATCCCCGTGACCTTCGGCGAGGTCCTCTGGATGCGCCAGCTCCAGCCCACCTTCGGTAAGACCCTGGACCCAGCCTCCGTTGCCAGCATGCTCCACCTCGAAAGAGCCGACCTGGACGACCACTATCCAATACAGGATGTATCCACCGGACTCCCTGCTCTTATCGTCCCGCTGAAGAATCTGGATGCCCTGCAACGCTGCCGGGTGCACCGCGACCGCTACCTCGAGGTGGTAGAGTACATCGAAGCCAAAAACGTGCTGGTCTTCTGCCCCGAGCCGCATGAGAGATCCGACCTCTCGGTCCGCATGTTCGCCCCTGGTCTCGGCGTCTCCGAAGACCCAGCCACAGGCAGCGCCAACGGCTGTCTCGCCGGCTACCTTGTGGAACACTGTTACTTCGGAACCGACTACATAGACGTGCAAGTCGAGCAGGGGTACGAGATCGGCCGCCCCTCGCTCCTGTATCTGCAGGCGGAAAAGAAAGACGACGAGACGACCGTCCACGTCGGAGGCAAAGTGCAGATGGTAGCGAAAGGCAAATTGGTATGAGCATGATGAAGGGGGATAATCCTGCGTCCCAGAGACCGCACTCTGAACCGTCTCCAGTCAAGGGCCCAACGCGGAGAAAGTAACAGCCAAGTAACAGACCTATAACAAATTGCTTAAACGCCCCCGAGGCCCTTTAATCGTCCGGTTCATCGTGTTAGTGTCGTTTGTGTGCAGATGGCATATAGGTGCTAAGAGAATCACGAAGGAGGTGTTTGGTTGTGAACCTGAGCGTGCTTACGTGGGTTGTGCCTGATAGCGGGTCTCTGGCGTTACGGCGCCGGTTCGAGGAGGCGTTGGGCCGGTTGGGGCCCGGAGTGTGGCCTATCTTGCAGACGGCGGTGGGGGCGAGTCTGGCGTGGTTTCTGGCTTCTGCGGTGCTCGGGCACGGCCAGCCGTTCTTCGCCGCCATAGCTGCTGTGATCTCCTCTGGCGTCGTCGTGGGTCAGGAGGGACGGCGGGCGATCGAGCTCGTGTTCGGGGTCGCGTGCGGGCTTGCGGTGGCCGACCTACTCGTGCTCGCCATCGGGACGGGGACGGTCCAGATCGGGATCGTGGTGGCCCTGGCTATGGCTGCCGCCGTGATGCTCGGTGGTGGAACGTTGCTCATCACCGAGGCTGGGGTCTCGGCGCTGTTGGCGATCACGCTCGAGCCTTCCACCACGGGTCTTTCGCCTGACAGGTTTATCGACGCGTTGATCGGGAGCGGGATTGCCCTCGCGGTCAGGGCGGTGTTCCCTAGCGACCCGAGGCACATGGTGGAGCGGGCCGCCCACCCGATCTTCGACGACCTCGTCGGCGCCCTGGAGGAGACGGCGGCAGCGCTGCGAGAGTGTGATCTCGGCCGGGCCGAGCGCGCCCTGCAGAAGGCACGCGCGATGGATGGCCACATGGGAGCTTTCAGGGAAGCGCTCGACGCCGGCTACGATACCGTCAGGCTCTCGCCGCCACGCAGGCGGGCGCTCGGACAGCTCGGGCTCTACGCTACGGCGGCCGACCAGTTGGATCTTGCGGTCCGCAACGTCAGGGTGCTCGCGCGTGCCGTCGCGGCGACGGTGCGCGAGGGAGAGCCCGCCCCAGAGGTGCTCTCCGAGACCATCCGCGACCTCGCGCGTGCCGTTGAGACCCTCACAGCCTACATCGAGGAGCCGGAGCATCCTGTGGAGACCCGCAGGTTCGCCCTCAAAGCCGCGGGAGGGGCGACCGCCGTACTCTCGGAGCGTAACGACCTCAGGACCAGCATGCTGGTAGGCCAGGTCAGGTCAATCGCCGTGGATCTCCTGCGGGCCTCAGGGATGGACTCGACCGAGGCCCTCGAAGCGCTGCGCAAGGCCGGCGACCTTACAACCCAGGAGCCCACAGGCCAGCACGTTTGAGCCGGGGAGAAGCTCCAGGTCCAACGCATCGTGGTGGGGCTCTCGACTTCGAGGCGGCTTGAGACGCGCCAGGAGGCGTGCTAGCTTTCCTTCCATGGGCGATACTTTGGCATAGTTTCCAAGTAGTAAACGGACTCCACGGAGCCTCGACCAGACCCTTCACGCCCTGCGGGCGCTATCTCGAGGAGAAGCCCATGTCCGACGATCGATCCACGGTTTCAGGCCCCCCGACTCAGTCCTCGCCAATCCCAGGAGCCACGACCAAAGACCTGCGTGGCCGTGTGGCGCTCGTGACCGGTGTCGGGAGGAGGAGGGGGATAGGCTCTGCGGTCTGCCGGGCGCTCGCCTCCCGCGGCGCCGACGTCGTTCTCTCCTACTGGAGAGCTTACGACCGCAAGATGCCCTGGGCGTCGGACGAAGACGAGCCTGGGGCGTTGCTCGGGGAGTTGCGGGCCGCCGGCGTCAGGGCTGAGGGGGTCGAGGCCGACCTCTCCCGCCCCGATTCTCCCGGATTTCTGCTAGATGCGGCCGAGGAGAGGCTCGGGAGACCATCGATCCTCGTCAATACCGCCGCTTACTCCACGCGCGACGGCATCGAGACGCTCGACGCAGAGGCGTTCGACGCCCACTACGCCGTCAACGTGCGGGCTATGGCCCTCCTCAGTGTCGGCTTCGCACGGAGGTATCCAGGCGGACCTGGGGGCAGGATCATCAACTTCAGCTCGGGACAGTCGCTGGGGCCGATGCCTGGA
>JACCSM010000432.1 GCA_013698525.1 Rubrobacteraceae bacterium | reverse complement strand
CCGAGTTCTTCGGGGCGTTGAAGGACGCAGGCATCAGGCGCCTCCTCGACGTGCGCCTCAACAACGCGTCCAGGCTCGCCGGGTTCGCCCGTCGTGTCGACCTTCCGTTCTTCCTGAAAGAGCTGTGCGGCGCGGAGTACCTCCACGAGCCCACACTCACCCCGACACGCGAGATACTCGACGCCTACAGAAAGGGCGGCGGCTGGACGAGCTACGAGAGGGCGTTCCTGGATCTCCTGCGGGAGCGCAGGGTCGAGGAAACGTTGGATAGAAACCTCTTCGAAGTTCCGACGGTGTTGCTTTGCAGCGAGGCCACAGCCGACTATTGCCACCGGCGTCTGGTCCTGGAGTACCTTGACCGCGAATGGGGCGGCATCAGGGCCGTTCACCTGTAGGGATCTTGCGGATACTCGTAAACCACCTGACACGGATGCAGCCTGGCTACTTCTGCGTGGCCGGCGTGGACGTGAGCACGCTGCGCCACATCCGCCCGGTCCTCAGGCGCGACAGGCTCACCACCGATCTCCTCCGTCCCAACGGCGGCCCCTTCGACGTCGGGTCCGTCGTGTACCTCGGGTCGACGACTAACGCCGGCCATCCCCCGGAGCTCGAAGACCGACGCTTCGATTCGGCGAGGGCGCGTTGGCTCTTCGACGACGGCCCGGTTGATTTCTGGGACACCCTCCACAAGGTAGCACGCGAGAGCCTGGCGGAGATCTTCGGCCCCGAACTGGAGCTGTGGGATGAGAGCGGCACGGTGGACGTCGGGGAAGGTCGCAGCTCACTGGGCTGCCTGAAGCCGGAGAAACAACCGTGGCTGTACGTGGACCACAGGGGCACGGTTCGGTTGGTCCTCGACTACCTGTTACCCTCCGTGGACCTGTCGGTGAACGACCTGCGACTGTACGAGATGGACGGAAGAACGCCCCGCAGGGACCTCGTTGCCAGCGTGGAAAAGCGCCTCGAGTCAGGCGTCGAGGCGATCCTGAGCGTCGGCCTGACGCGACCCTGGCAGAAGTGGGGCGACACCGACAAGAGGCACTGGTTGCAGGTCAACAACATCCACCTCGAAGACAACCCGCTGTGGCAGTTGAGTGAAGAAAGATGATCTCTACAAGAAGTCCGCGCCGTCGAAAGCAGCTGGCATATCTGCCCTGGCGTCAGCCCAGCGTTTCAGGGCGTGCGCGATCCTCTCTGGCCTGTCGTTTGGCAGGTTGCGGCGCACGAGGAGTACCCCGGAATACGCCTCTCCCGCACGGTAGAACTCGACGGTGAGCTCGATAAAGTCCCTGTGATTGCGGGTGAGGAAGATGCGCCCCTCCTCGGACGCGAAGCGGAGCTGGTCGCGGGCCGCAGGGACAATGCGGCCCAACTCATGCACGCTGAGCACGTCCAGGTCGAGCCCGCGCGCCACCTCAGCCGCCATGGGCGGCAGGTCCTCATCAAGGAGAAATCTCAAGCCTCGGGTTCGTCCGAGGACCGAACGCTACGCGGCCTGAGGTACGGGAACTCCGCGTATAGCTTCTCGGGCGTCCAGTACTCCTCTGCTTCGATGCGGGCGTCGATCTCCTCCGGGTAGAGCCCGTAGTAGGCGAGCGCCGCAGCGAGCTGCCGATCCGAGAGCCACCCGTAGGACGCCTCGAGCCGCTCACGATCCCCCCCCACACTCTTGAAGGTAGCGATGACCTCCCATACGTCCAGCCCCGTCCCTGCAATGGAAGCCCTGCGCCCCACCGGGCCATCCATGAACACTATCCCAGGAACCCGACGCATCCTCACCGCCTCTCGCAACAAGGAGGAGGCGACCTCGGAGAACGTCGTCCCCCGTAGCCTCATCTCGCGCTCTATCTCCTCCTGTAGTTCTTCCGTCAACCGAAGCCCCCGCGCCCTGGTCGGCATCGCACCTCTCTCGAGCAGTAAACGCACTTTGTTCACATTGTGCACACAGTATAACAATATCAGATTGCGGACTGTGGTTCTTCACTATCGGTGTCCGGCGCCTCGTTGTCCTCGGGCGCCCGCCTCGTTAGGGGATGGACCCGTTAGATTTTTCCCCTCGATCAGGATTGCCGAGTAGAGCCTGGAGTGAGCGTATGGAGGAGCGATCATCTTCGCCTGGAGTTCGGGAGGTGCGACGCATGGCTGGAGTAACGCTGGGAGACGTCGTTTCGCCGGTTCTTGACGGACGCTCTTGGAACGGCTAGTGTGCCTGGCGTGTCCGTCGAGTTCCTGCTCACATCGTTCGTCGTGGTTCTCATCCCTGGCACCGGAGTGGTCTACACGGTCTCCAGCTCGATCGCCGGCGGTCGGCGGCGCGGGTTGATCGCGGCCGTCGGGTGCACCTTGGGCATCGTTCCCCACATGCTGGCGGCCATGCTCGGCCTCTCCGGGATCATGCAGGCCGGATCGGCGGTGTTCGAGGTGGTCAGGTGGGCTGGGGTCGCCTACCTCGTCTTCATGGGCTTCTCGATGATCCGCGAGGCCGGTGCCTTGCCGCTGGAAGACGGGAACGCTCCTGTCGATTCGGCGGTTTCGGTCGTGCGGCGCGGGATCCTCTTGAACATCCTGAACCCGAAGCTGACCCTGTTCTTCTTCGCCTTTCTGCCGCAGTTCCTCGACGCTTCGCCCGGCCTGCTCGACCCGGCACTGATCTGGCTCGGCGGCGTCTTCATGCTCATGACCCTCGCCGTGTTCGCCGTCTACGCGCTCGCGAGCGCCGCCGCCCGCGACCTCATACTCTCAGCACCTGTCGTCCGCCGGTGGGTGGAGCGGGCGCTTGGGGCGTTCCTGATCGCCTTCGCCGCCAGGCTCGCCCTCACGGACCGGTGAGCTTCCAAGACCCCAGCCGACATCATCCGTGCAAGGGAATCTGGGCATCTTCTGGTACGGAAATCATAGATGGTCTTTCTGGTGATGGTCTCGCCCCTGGTACTCCTACACCAAAAACCTACGAGACCTCGCACATGAAGAGGGGCGGGATGTGCATGTAGGTCGTGCTCGGGTTCGGACCCACGGTGTCCTGGGCCATCTGCAGCGCTTCGGTCACGGTGTCGGCCCGTCCTAGTCCCATGCGAGAGGTCGTCTCTGGATCTCCGCCTACGAGGATGACACCGCCGAGGTGGTCGAGAGCGTGGGCAGCCCAGTAGAGGACCGTGAAAGGGTGCGCGCCGTGGTAAGCGTAGGAGTTTCGGTAGAGGGTACGGTACCAGGGGTCGTTGGCGTACTTCTCCTCGTAGCGGCGGTGGATCTCATGAACGTCGTTCGTCTCGGGGAAGACCTCGTTCCACAGGTCTATGTAGCTCGGATGGTGGACCTTATTGAAGCTGGCCGGCATGGGGTGGGTGCCGATCAGAACTCCCCCTTCGCGCACGAGTGGTTTGCCTTTGTAGAGGTTGAAGAGGTAGCCGAGCAGCATATTGAAGACGAGGATCGGGTTCATGATCGAGTTGACGTTGTAGGGTCCGAGGTACGGGATGCCCAAGAGAAGCACGTCCGATTGGCCCTCGGCGGGGACGACCATCTGCCTGTAGTTGTCTCTCAAGGTCTCGGCGTGGACGGGCTCGGTGGCGCCGGCCTGTATGCTGGTCATCCGGTGTGGAGCGTTTATGGAGTGGGAGATGCGCCTTGCGGCTTCCAGCGGCATCGTCTGCGTGGCCTTGTGGGTGGCGAGGAAGTTGGCTTTGGTGACCATGCTCCACTGGTACTCCGGTTTCGCCATAAAGTCGAAGACGGAAGGGTAGGTCTGGTTGTTCAGGGTGCTCTCTATGTGGAAGACCTTGACGTGCTCGTCGAAGATCCTGCCCATCCGAGTTATGGAGGCGTGCATGGCTGAGTTCGGTGGATCCATCAGGGAGCGGCTGTTGGCTAGCGTCTTCGGGGTGTGGTGGTGGCGGATAGAGGAGTAAGGGGCGAGGCCCGTGTGCACAGACTTGTGGCCCCCGTCCATCGGGATGAAGTTCACGTTCACGTAGACGAGCAAGTCGCTATCGGCGACGCGGCGGCTGACGCTGACCTCCTCGCCAAGGTCCGTCTCACCTATGATGACATTTCCATCAGGATCCTCGGCGTCGTAGTTATAGAGCCGGTCAGGGTAGTAGCGGGACATGATCGTGCTCCCCAGGCAATGCCTGAGTTCGGCTTCCGTCATCCTGCGGTGGAGGCCGAGGGCCGCGATGAGGTGAATGTCCTCGACACCTTTGGCAGCAGCCTTCTCCAGTACCTTTTCGATGACCTGCTGACGAACGTCTGGCTTGCGCATCGGCGGCAGTGGTATCGAGAGGTCGTCGAAGGCGATGGTCAGCTTCATGCCAGGCGTGAGGAGCTCATGCAGCGGCTCCATGTCTATCGGCTCGAGCAGCGCACGCTCTATAGCAACTCCGGGCTCAGCGAGTGGTTCCGAAGGTCCCGGCGGGTAGATCACACGCGTCCCCTCAGGCAGCTTCTCGTAGTGGAACCTATCCCCCGCGTAGAACCACATGGGGGGGCTGTTCTTCTCCAATATGGTCGTAATACCAGGTCGGGTCATTTTGCTCCCTTTGGTCGCAGCATTTCAGCTAGTCAGCACGCTTCGGCCTGCGGCCTCCGCTTGTCAGCACTTCAGCATTTCAGGTATCGCGGTCGGAGCGAACTCTCAATGAGTAGGTGCTTCTCTGGCATTCTCTCAAGCGCACGAGCGTCTCGCCACACTACACATAGCTGACTAGCTGAAATGCTGACAAGGCGGCGGAGCCGCCGTGCTGAAATGCTGAAGTGCTGACTAGCTTCTATGGTCGAAGACCACCTTGACGTGTCCTTCGCGCCCTGCCGAGCGGGCGGCTGCTATGGCCTGCTTGTAGGACTCTAGTGGGTAGCTGGGGCCCACGAGCGTTTGTAGGTCTATTTCGGGGGCGATGCGGAGCGCGAGTTGGAAGCTGCTCGTCTTGTTTCCCTCGTACTCTTCGACGCTGTA
>JACCSM010000402.1 GCA_013698525.1 Rubrobacteraceae bacterium | reverse complement strand
CCTAGAAATTCTCCGGTAGACTTCTCGACTGCGGCCCAGCAGCCGAACCCCTCGAACCGCTTGTGGTACTCACGCGCTATCTCCTTGCGAGACACCGTTTTGCCGCCGTTGAGGAAGCGCATGACTTCCGGGTCGCCATCGAGATCTAACAAATGGTCCACATCGTCCTCCGTGAACCGGCGCAGTATCAACCGTCCGGTCTCCAAAAATACTTCCATCCTCCAAGCCTACATGAGGCCACGAACATAGGTCGGCGACGCCTCGCAGTGCTCCACGCGTGCTCCCTCCAGGACCTCGATCCGCCCGAAGTGGCGGTTCGCCATGAATTTTTCAGAAACAATTGAAAATAGTACATTTGGGGGATGCGCTTTGCGTGGTCCCAGCCTATCGTGTCCATGCTGCATGAACGGACTCATTGTCTCATGGGGAAGGAAGACAGATGAAACGACAAGCGATGCTCCTGCTCACAGCGATAATGGCCGCGTTGCTATTGGCTGGCGGAACGGTGCTGGCGCAGGCTCCTGATGTCTCCGCCAACACCGGTGAAGACAAAGCCGCGAAGCAGGCGAAAGCCGCCGACGCCGCGCTCGACCGTGCCCTCAAGGAACTGGTCGCCATGCGCGGTGGCCCGCCGGGGGCCATCGCCGTCGTGCAGCGCGGCAAGCTCCGGGAAGTCCACTCTTTCGGGGTCCGTAATCTAAACAATGGGCGGCCCCTGCGCGCCGACGACCGAATGCGCATCGCAAGCGCCGCAAAGGCTTTCAGCGGCGCCGCCGCGCTCTCTTTGGTGAGCAAGGGCGCGCTCTCTCTGAACGACACGATCAAGGAGCGGTTGCCGGACCAGCCCAAAGCCTGGTCCAAGGTAACCCTTCGCCAGCTTCTCAACCACACCAGCGGCCTGCCCGACTTCTCGCAGGACCCAGGCTTCCGGGACGCTCTCTTTGCGAGCCTTACGAAAGCTCCCCCGCCGGAAGAGCTACTCTCATTCGTCGAGGACGAAGGACTGCTCTTCGAGCCCGGATCCGAGTACCGGTACTCAAACTCCGACAACGTTGCGGTGGCCCTGATGGTCGAGGCGGCCACGGGGAGGACCTACGAGGGACAGCTCCAGGAGCAGGTGTACGGACCTCTCGGGCTGAGGAAGACCACCCTGCCCCGCGGCGCCAACCTCGGAAAGCCCTATATCCACGGCTACGACAACGATCCCTCAGAGCAGCCGCCGGAGGACTACAGCAAGCTCGTGGCAGCGGGATGGTCCTGGGCGTCGGGGGGCATAGTGTCAACGCCCGCCGACCTCAACGACTTCATCCGCGGCTACGTGGGGGGAGATCTCTTCGACTTTCGGACGCGAGGGCGGCAGCGGCAGGTTGTCGCGGGCGGAGGCTCAGAACCACCCGGCCCCGGAGAGAACTCGGCTGGCCTGGCGGTCTTCCGCTACGAGACGAAGTGCGGGACGGTGTGGGGCCACACGGGCAACATCGCAGGCTACACCCAGTTCATGGCGGCGAGCCCCAACGGAAACCGCTCGGTGACGGTGTCGGCAAACACGCAACTCACCCCCAAAAACGGCGCGCCCGGTGTCTTCGAGGCTTTGCGTCAGGCGGAACTACGCGCCGTATGCGCCGCCCTCGCAGACCAATAATCAGCGTCATCGTGAGAGCTTCCCGGAGTTTCGCCTCACAGGTGCGGGGGCGTCGAGCCGTCACCCGTTGGAGTGGGGGGGATCGGCGCGACCCGAATGAGCTAACCGCATTCGGGCCACCTCGGGACAGCGGCGGGATTACTGTGAAAAGTAACCGGCGAGCGATGCTGACAGGCTGAAATGCTATAAACGACCCGTGATCCTCGCCATCGAAACCTCCTGTGACGATACCTGCGCGGCGGTCGTCGAACTCGATGGACGCCGCGCTCGCTCGAACGTCGTTCACACCCAGACGGAGCATGCGCGCTACGGCGGCGTCGTCCCCGAGGTTGCGTCCCGCGCCCACCTCGAACGACTCGACGGTGTGATCTCAGCGTCACTGATAGAGGCGAATATCACCCTCGATGACG
>JACCSM010000390.1 GCA_013698525.1 Rubrobacteraceae bacterium | reverse complement strand
CGTAGGTTAGAATCTGCGGGCCATGCTTGTGAGAGTCGGTTTCCCGTTGAGATCCGAAGGCCACCTCGGCCGGGCCGCGGCCCTTGCGTCCCGCCATCCCTCCTACCACGTCGATGGCGCGAACGGTACGGCGCGGGTCTGTGTGGACCTGGACCTCCCTTCCGACTGGCGGCTTCTCGACGACTTCTCCGGACTCCTGCGCGGCGAGAGCGACACCGAATACGCTGCTGACGGGGCCCAGCTCTCGGCGGAGGATCTCTTCGGGGGCCTGAGGTGTTTCCTGCGCAAACAGCGCACCGGGAGGGCGGCGAGGGAGTGGTGCACGCCAGGTTCTCTCGCGGACAAGCAGCTCTTCCCTTGCCGTCAGATCCGGGTCTACGACAACGACCATCTCACCGGCAACTCGTGGTACGCCTTCGGCAAGATGGACGATGAGGCCGCCTTCGAGGTGGACAAGGACGCCATAACCGAGCGCGTCCTCTCGGACCTCGGCCCGTGCGTCAGGTGCCCCATACTCGACCTCGACTCGACCGCTGAGATAGTGGCCCGTCTACCCGAGAGGATAGATCCTAACAGGGACCAGTCCTGGGGTTACAGGGAAGATGGAGACCTCCCGGGCTGGAAGGTCGTGAAGACGCGCAACGGGCGCGAAGAGGCCGCCCCGCAGGAGGACGGGGAGGGGCTCATCGAACGCCTCGCACGGAGCGTGCGGAGCGGGGGAGCTGGGGTCGCTGCGGCGAGCGGCACGGCGCCGGGCAGCCGCAATGTGCCGGCAACCCGCTACGAGGACGTCGGCGGGATGCGCGAGACTATAGATCTGATCCGCGAGTCGGTGGAGCTACCCATAACCCACCCTGAGATCTTCCGCAAGCTCCACATCAGGCCGCACAAGGGGATCCTTTTTTACGGGCCGCCGGGGACGGGCAAGACGCTTTTGGCGAGGGCTGTGGCCCACGAGAGCGGGGCCCACTTCGTGGCCGTCTCGGGGCCCGAGATCCTCAACAAATTCTGGGGCCAGAGCGAGGCGAAGTTACGCTCGATCTTCAACGAGGCCCGCGCCAAAGCGCCGGCGATTGTCCTCTTCGACGAGATAGACTCCTTCGCCTCATCGCGCGACATGATGAGCGAGAGCTTCGAGGCCACCCTCGTTTCACAACTCCTCTCCCTCATGGACGGGCTCAATAGCCTGGGCAGGGTGTGTGTCATAGCCACCACCAACAGGCCAGGCGCGCTCGACCCCGCCCTCAGGCGTCCAGGCCGCTTCGACCACGAGATCGAGATCGGGCTTCCCGACGCCGAGGCCAGGCTGCACATCTTAGGTATCCACACCCGCGAGATGCCGACGGACCCCGATCTCGACCTGGATCAGATAGCGGGCCTCACGGGCAGCTACTCGGGCGCTGACCTCGAGGCCCTCTGCCGCGAGGCCGCCCTCGTGTGCATGCGCCGCACCATAAACCTCCGCGACTTCGAGAAGCGGATAGCCTCTCACCAGCTCTCGGCCCTCTCCGTCACCACCTACGACTTCCGCACCGCCGTGAAACGAATAGGCCCGAGCATCCGGCGCTGACGCCGGTCGGGACGCAAGTTGAGGTGGCTGACCGGGCGGATAGCGTGAGCGTTCTGAACCTGAGGCTGATCGCGAATGCGCTAGCGGCACTCGTGGCCGCCGTGGGTGCTTTAATGCTCGTCCCGGCGGCCTACGCGCTGCTGACAGGCCCGGACGACGGCTGGACCTTCTGGCTACCGGGGACGGCGGCCCTGGCCCTGGGGGCGGCCCTCTTTTCGCTTACGCGGGCCAGGCAAAACAGGTACGTATCGAGACAGAGCATCTTCCTCATGGTGGTCGTATGCTGGTTGGGTGTGGTGTTGGTCGGTGCTGCGCCGTTTCTCCTCGCCGGGGTCATGGGTCCGGTCGACGCCTTCTTCAACTCCATGGCCGGTTTCACGACCACCGGGGCCGCAACGGTCACTCCGGAAGAGCTCTCACCAGCCTTGCTGCTCTGGCGCAGCCTGAGTCAGTGGATCGGGGGTATTGGCATCATCGTACTGTTCGTGGCCATTGCGCCGGTGGCGGGGTTCGGCGCCACCCAGCTCTACTCGGCCGAGGCGGCGACGCCGGTGCAGGAGCGGATTACCCCGCGCATTCGGGACACGGTCAAGGTGCTGTCCTTCGTCTACGGCGGCCTTACGTTGGGGGGCGTCGTCGTCCTGCACCTGGTGGGGATGGGAACGTTCGACGCGGTCAACTACGCGCTAAGCACGGTCTCGACCGGCGGGTTTTCTACCGACTCCGACTCCGTGGCAGCCTTCGACTCCTGGGCCGTCGAGCTGGCGATCACGGTTGGGATGGTGCTGGCTGGCACGAACTTCACCATCTACTATATAGCGGCCCAGCGCGGATTGGGACGTGCCGTCGGCAACGCCGAGCTAGTCACCTACCTTGGGGTGATCCTCGCGAGCACGATGTTGATAACCGCCGATCTTCGCGCCTCCGACCACAGTGCCTCGCTGGCCATAGCCTTCCGCGAAGCCCTCTTCCAGAGCGCAAGTCTCACCACGGGGACTGCCTTCAGCACGACCGACTGGAGCGCCTGGCCCCCGTTCTCCGTGGCGCTGCTGGTGCTGATCATGGCCGTAGGTGGTTGCGCGGGCTCGACGGCCGGGGGGATGAAAGCGATCCGAGTCTACCTACTTTCGCGCAACGCCGCACAGGAGATCTTTCGCCTGGTACACCCGCGGGCCGTAACACCCCTCGTGCTGGGCGACAGGGTGTTGCCCGAACGGATTCGGGTAGGGGTCCTCGGCTTCTTCTTCGTGTACGTGGCAACCGTGGCAGTTGGAACTCTCCTCATCGCCCTGCACCAGGTTCCCGTGGGACAGGCTTTTGGATCGGTCTTCTCGTGCGTGAACAT
>JACCSM010000382.1 GCA_013698525.1 Rubrobacteraceae bacterium | reverse complement strand
GAGCACCATCAAAAACGTCTTCACGGACGAGTCGGTGAGCGAGGTCTTCATGGGCGAGAACCAACTCTTCTAGACCGTTAGGAGCGAGACGTGGCAGACAACGTGGATCTACAGGCGCAGGAGCGCGGGGAGAGGGGCAAGAACGCGGCCCGACGCCTCAGGGCCTCGGGGATGACCCCCGCTGTCCTCTACGGCGAGGGCAACGAGGCCGGCGGTAGCACGGCGCTCGCGGTCCCGACGAGGATCGTGGACTACACCCTCCATCACTTCGGGGACAACGCCCTCTACAACATAGACTTTGAGGGAGATACCTCGACGGCCCGCGTCGTGGACGCGCAGCGCGACCCTGTCTCCGGGCTTTTGGTCCACGTCGACTTCGCGCCGGTGAACATGCGCGAGCGCATCGAGGTCACGGTCCCGCTCGCCGTCATCGGCGAGGGGCCTGGCGTCGAGGAAGGTGGCGTGCTGCAACAGGTCGCCTACGAGATCCAGGTCGAGTCCCTCCCCGGCGACATCCCGCAGGAGATCACACTCGACGTCTCGAGCCTCGGGATGAACGAGAACCTGACCCTCGGAGACCTCACGCTCCCCGAGGGCGTGACGCTCCTCTCGGAGCCCGAAGAGGTCGCCGTTACGGTCACGGCACCAACGGAGATCACCGATGAGGAGATGGAGGCCGCCGGCATCGTCGAGGAGCCGACGGACGAGGCAGAGGCTGCTGAAGGCGAGGAGGGTGAAGAGGGGCCTGATGAGGATGCTCCCGAGGAGGGCCCCGCGGGACAGAACTTCCAGGCTTAGACTGGTCCGCGCCTTTTTCAGGGCAGACGAACGAAACGAAGGGGGGTCGATCCGGTCCCCCTTCGTCGTCGGCCTCGGTAACCCTGGACGCTCCTACGAACGCACTCGCCACAACGCCGGCTATCTGGTTGCCGACGAGCTCGCGAAGCGCCATGACGGCTCCTGGCGCAAGAGGAAGAAGACCGAAGCAGCCCCCGTCTCCTTAGGGCTCAACGACGCCACTCTCCTCAAACCTACGACCTTTATGAACAACTCGGGCTCCGCCGTCTCAGACTACAGGCCCGATGACCTTATCGTTGTCCACGACGACCTCGACCTGGATGCGGGTACGGTTCGCGTCAAGGTCGGAGGCGGCGCAGGCGGGCACAACGGCCTGCGCTCCATCATAGGGAGACTGGGCAATGATTTCGTACGGGTACGCATCGGTGTCGGGCGCCCGCCCGTAGGTATGAGCGTCACGGACTACGTGCTCTCCCGGATGGACTCGGTCGTGAAAGACGCCATCCCCAAGGCCGCCGACGCGGTCGAGTTCATCGTCGAGCACGGCCCCGCGGCTGCGATGAACCGCTTCAACGTACGCACCTGACAGCGGGATTTCAGCACTTCAGCCAGTCAGCTCTTTGTTTGCTGAGGGCTGATCTGCTGATGGCTACCCGGGTAGGGCAGCCTCTCTCCACAGCGCCGATACAATATCTCGACTAATTCCCAGAAAATCTCTTGACCCTCACGTTGCGTGAGGCTTTAGACTTCTCTTTGCACAGGAGGTGAACCGTGAGCAAACTAGAGACAGCAGGCTACACAGTCGGCAAGGTGGCTGAACTCTCTGGTGTGACGATCCGGACGTTGCACCATTACGACGAGGTCGGGCTGTTATCGCCGAGGGGACGCAGTGCGGCTGGCTACCGCATCTACGAGGACTCGGATCTGGAGCGGCTGCAGCGCATTCTGTTCTACAGGGAACTCGGGTTCACCCTGGATGAGATCTCGACCATCGTCGACGACCCGCACACCGACGCCCTCGGTCACTTGCGTCGCCAGCGCAAGCTGCTGACCGGGAGGATAGATCGCCTGAGCGCGATGGTCGACGCCATCGACTACGAAATGGAGGCAAGGACCATGGATATACCACTGACACCGGAGGAGCGTCTCGAGGTCTTCGGCGAGTTCCGGCCCGAGGATTACGCCGAGGAGGCCGAGCAGCGCTGGGGTGACACCGATAGCTACATGGAGTCTCAGCGCCGAGTCTCGAGCTACAACAAGGAAGATTGGCAGCAACTCAAGGCCGAGGAGGAAGAGATACGCGCCTGCCTGGCCGCGGCACTGGATGCTGGCCTGGCACCCGACAGCGAAGAGGCAATGGCGGCAGCCGAAGCGCACCGCCAGCATATCAGCCGGTGGTTTTACGAGTGCACCTTCGAGATCCAGCGCGGCCTGACGCAGATGTACGTCAGCGACGAGCGATTTCGGTCCAACTACGACACAAAGACCCCCGGCCTGGCCGACTTCATCAGGCAGGCGGCACTCGCCAACGCAAGTCAATTCAGCTAGTCAGCATGTTTTCGCTGAAGGGTGATCGCTCGTAGCCGAATGCGCGATCCGCAGA
>JACCSM010000368.1 GCA_013698525.1 Rubrobacteraceae bacterium | reverse complement strand
CCCTCAGTGACGAACTGATCGGGGTAGTCAGGGAGACGATGCAGCCTGAGCACGTGTCTTTGTGGTTGCGCCCGGATACATTTTCACCGGGTAGGGAAGGCTCTGATACCAAATCAGGGTAAATGCCAACGGCACCACGGAGCCAGCAGTTGCGTACGGTCCTCCTACTGGATTTCCGCTTGCGCGGGAATGACATCTGGAGGGCTTCGGTGTGCGTGCAGCGCGAACGGGTGGCCAGGAGCGGTAAAGCGCTTGCACCGGCGGTAGAATCTGTCGATGGAGTTCGCCGGCCTCAAGGTTCTGGATTTATTCATCGCGCTCTTCGTAGTCGTCGTGATACTGCGTGGCGCGAGGACGGGCTTTCTCGCAGGCGCCTTCTCGCTGGTTGGCGTGGTCGTCGGCGTCTCCGCGGGGTCAAGGATCGCACCCGCCCTCATGCCCGAGGGCGGGAACCCCCTCTACGGCGCGGGTATAACCCTTGGAAGCATCCTCGCCTTCGCCGTGCTCGGGGAGGTCGTCGCCAGGACGATAGGCGGTTCGATCAGGGATCGTCTCACGGGCCCGACTTCCGAGACGCTGGACGCATTTGGCGGGGCAGCGCTAGGATTTGCGCTCTCCCTCGTGCTGGTGTGGGCCGTCGGCGCCTTCGCCCTCCGGTCACCGCCCCTCGCTGGGCTGCCCCCGGCGGTGCGAGAATCCAGTATCCTACAGTCACTCGAGGAACGAATGCCCTCCGGGCTCATCACGCATGCCGTCGCCGATCTGGAGCCGTTGCCCCAGATCCGGGGCCCCAAACCAGAGGTGTCACCCCCGGAAGGAAGCATCGTCGGAGATCCCGACGTACGGGCGGCGAGCGCGCGCACGCTGCGGGTAACGGGCATAGCCTGCGGCTACGGCGTGGAGGGCTCGGGCTGGGTCGCGGGCCGGGACCTGGTCGTCACCAACGCCCACGTCGTCGCCGGTGAGACTGCGACGTACGTACAGGTCGGGGGCTCAGGACAGCGCCTGCCTGCAGAGGTCGTCGTCTTCGACGAGATGAACGACATAGCCGTCCTGCGCGTAGACGGTCTCGGCCTGACACCGCTACGTCTCACGGCGCCCCGGCGCGGCGAAGCCGCCGCCGTGATCGGGTTCCCCGAGAACGGTCCGCTCGACATCGAGCCGGCCCGCACGGTAACGACGGAATGGGTCACCTCGAGCAACGCCTACGACCGTGGCCCTGTGCAGCGCGTCGTCACCGGCTTCCGCGTATACGTGAGGCCGGGCAACTCGGGCGGCCCCGCCGTCAACGAGAACGGGCGGGTCGTCTCGACAATCTTCGCCAGCCGCACCGGCTCGGACAACGAAGGCTACGGGGTCCCCTCCCGAATAGTTCACCGTCACCTTCGGATGGCCGCCGACCGTACCAACCCCGTTAGCACCAGGGGATGTGCGAATTAACGTTTCAGCACGCTCAGGCTGACGCCCCCGCTTGTCAGCACTTCAGCACACCGCCTGCGGCGGCTTGTCAGTTGGTCAGGTAATGCCGCGAAGCGCTCAGCCGGGCTTCGTGCGGTCCCGGGCTGCGCCATCCGTCAATAAGCTTCGAACAGCACCCTGGCTGAAATGCTGACTAGCTGAAATGCTGATTAGCTTCTTCTTGAATGATCTTCTCGAGGGCGAGTTGGCTCCTGTTCAGTTCGGCTTCGACCGTGGAGAGGCGCGAGAGAGAGGTCTCGCGCAGCCGGTCGCGCTCGACCTCGCGGGCGACGGCTGAGGCCGCCTCCTCTATGGCCGTGATGGCGCTCTCCAGTGTCAGCAGGTCTCGTTCGTCCATGGGAAGGATACTACCTGAAGCCGTACCGCTCGTTGTTGCGCTTCGCGGTCATGTACGCGTCGACCATGGCCCACAGACCCACAATCGGGAGCAATAACCAGCCGATCAGAACAGCCGTCAGCGCACCATTTATGAGCTGGATGAGGATGAAGATCACACCCTTGCCTATCTGGCCGTTGTAGATCTGGCCGAGCCCGGCGACGATGAGGCTGAGGATGGCGGCCAGTATGGGATTGCGCATTACTTCTCCTCGCTGTCGACTTCGCCTTCGATGAGGTATACGTCGGAAACCGCTACTCGTTTCGGCGCCTGTGCTCTTCTTTGAGACTGAGATACTCCTCGTCCTCGGCGGCGGCGCGCCACTTTTCCCTGAAGACATCGGCTGCCCTGCTCTTCTCCGGGTCGGGCGTATCCCTCGGATGGCTCTTGTTACCGCCC
This sequence comes from Rubrobacteraceae bacterium, assembly GCA_013698525.1. Taxonomy (GTDB): domain Bacteria; phylum Actinomycetota; class Rubrobacteria; order Rubrobacterales; family Rubrobacteraceae; genus Rubrobacter_D. The sequence goes on along the minus strand of JACCSM010000368.1, from coordinate 504 downwards.
CTGTGCTTCGCGTACCGCAGACTCCTCGTCCATCCCATCTGCAGGTACTTCCTGGCGACGTCCATGCCGACGAAATCGCCCGCAGACCGGTACTCGAGGAACTTCTGGTAGATGGCCTCGGAAGACTCGCGGGCGGCCTCCTCGTCCTTGAACCTCCACAAAGGTAAGAGCTCGCCCTTGTACGGCTCGGCATGGAAGACGCCCTGCTCGCCACGCCCGATCCTGTACTCCTCAGGATGTTCTCTTAGATCCACGCCGTCATACGGATAGCCCATACACCTCCTATACTCGCATACAGCGCCGTCCTCCGACCGTCAAACGTCTCACGCACCGCTATCGCCAGTTCTTGACTGAACGTTCTATCAAGCGTATAGTACTTGATTAAACGATTAATAAAGGGGCATCTTGACAGAGGAGTCGGACCGGCGGGCGCAGATCCTGGAGGCGGCTTTCGAGGAGTTCTCTGCGAAGGGCTTCAAGGGGGCGACGATCAAGAGTATTGCG
>JACCSM010000366.1 GCA_013698525.1 Rubrobacteraceae bacterium | reverse complement strand
TTCGACCAGCATGTGATCTCTTCGTTCCCCACGATGCCGGCGCGGGCCGACATTCTGACGGGGACGTTCTCGTACACGCACATGGGTTGGGAACCTCTACCGAGGCAGTTGACGACTCTGCCGGGGGTCCTCTCCAAGGCTGGCTACCACACGATGGGTGTCGTCGACACGCCCTTCTTTATCCGCAATGGCTTTGGGTACGACCGCGGCTTCGACGACTTCATCTGGGTCAGGGGCCAGGGCGACGACACGAGGCCGCACGAGCGGGCCGACGCCCGTTCGACGTGGAACTCTGAGGAAGACAGGATGGTCGCCCGCACGATGACGCAGGCGGAGCGGTGGCTCGAGCGGCACCACGACGAGCAGTTCTTCCTCTACGTCGACACCTGGGATCCGCACGAGCCCTGGGACGCGCCCGAGTACTACACCTCGCTGTACCACGCGGGTTACGAGGGACGCCAGATCTACCCCAGTTACGGCAGGTGGGATGAGGCCGGACTCACTCGAGACGACGTGGACCTCGCCCACGCCACCTACTGCGGCGAGATCACAATGGTCGACTTCTGGGTCGGGAGGCTGCTGGCGAAGCTGGAGGTGCTGGGTCTCGGAGAGAACACGCTCGTCTTCTTCACCTCGGACCACGGCTTCTACTTCGGGGAGCACGGCTACTTCGGCAAGGCCGAGTGGATCAACGACTTGGACGCCGCCGTGGCCGAGGACTCAGTCGTCCCGGACTGGCTACCCGAGTCGTGGTTGCTCAACGTAGGATGGTCACCCCTCTACAAAGAGCTGACGAACGTGCCCCTCATGGTCCGCGGACCGGGGCTGGAGCCTGGTCGTCGCTCGACGTTGACGACCGCACCCGACCTCGCGCCCACCATACTCGACCTCGCGGGCGTCGAGCGTCCTCAGGCCATGCATGGGGAGTCGTTCGGGGACGTTCTCGTGGGAGAGACGGACGAGCACCGCCCGTTCGTCGTCAGCTCCTGGCCCCTCTACTTCGCAGCGGGCGAGTTCACCACCGCCGTCGACTCCCGGTCCCGACGCATCGCCAGCTACATGCCGATGACCGTGACCACGCGGGAGTGGTCCCTAATCCTCGGCGGCCCAGCCTACATGCCCGAGCTCTACGATCTTGGGTGGGACCCGGGCGAACAGTCGAACGTGTGGGAATCCCGCATCGGGGAGGGCGCGGCGCTGGGAGAGAGAGCCCTCTCGTTCCTGGAGCGGCAGGGGACGCCGGAGCTGTACCTGGCCCCCCGCCGCCTCGCTCTCCAGAGGTTCGCACCAGACATCACGCAGGCTTCCACCTCGAGATTGCTGGACACCGGAGAGAATCAGATGCACAACACGAGCGAGGAGACTGTATGAACGTCGAAGTCGAAACTGTGCGCACCGTCGAGGTCCCGACCCGCATGGTGCACGGGCCTGGAGCCATTGGTAGGCTCGGTGAAATCATGGAGGAGTTGGGCGTGAGGCGACCGTTGCTCGTAACAGACGGGGGCGTGGTCGCCGCAGGCCTCGCAGAGAAGGCCTTCGAGCGCCTTACGGACGCCTCTGTCTTCGATGGGGTCAGGCCGAACCCCGACGTGGAGCTCATCGGACGGACGAGCGAGGTCTACCGGGAGGAGGGTTGCGACGGGCTCGTGGCCCTCGGCGGCGGCAGTTCGATGGACACGGCCAAGGGAGTAGGCGTCGAGATCGTCCACGGCGGGTCCATAGCCGACTACGAGTACGGTAAGACCCCTATCACGCGGCGCATCCCGCCGCTCGTGACGGTACCCACGACGGCTGGGACCGGCAGCGAGGTTACGCTCTGGGCCGTCATCACCGACCACGAGCGCAAGATAAAGTTCAACGCCGGCGGCACGGCCCTGATCGGCGCGCACGTGGCGCTGATAGATCCATCCTTGATGGTCGGCCTGCCGACCGCCATCACGGCGGCGACGGGGATGGACGCGCTCTCGCACGGGATCGAGTGCTACACCTGCGACTACCACCAACCCTTCACCGACTCTTTCGCGCTGACGGCAATAGAGTACGTAGCGCGGTGGCTGCGAGCCGCCTGCGAGGACGGCGCGAATATGGAGGCGCGCACGTTCATGGCGCACGGGGCGACGTTCGGAGGGATGGCCTACGGCACGGAGAGCGCTGGGGCCGCCCACGCCATGAGCCAGTCGGCGGGGGGCGTCCACGACTGCCCCCACGGCGCCCTGACAGCCCGCGTCCTCGGCCCGGTCTGCGAATACAACGCCCCGGCCTCGCCCGAGCGCTACGCCAGGATCGCGCAGGCCCTCGGCGCGGATACCACGGGGCTCGAACCGCTCGAGGCCGCCCTGGCCAGCATCGAGGAGCTCTACCGCCTGACCGAGGACGTCGGGATACCGACGATGGAGGAGCTGGGCTTTTCGGAGGATGAGATCCCGATGCTCGCCCGGATCGCCTACGAGGACCCGCAGACGGTCGGCAACCCTCGCGAGGTCACGGCGGCAGACTACGAAGAGATCTACCGCGACGCCTTCGCAAGGGGGAAGTGATGTTCACGAAGACGAAAGACTACTCGATGTACGTCGCGGGTGAATGGGCCGTCGGCGGGTCCGAAGCCCGCATGGAGGCCACGAGCCCGGCGACAGGAGAGCGGATAGGGACCGTCCCGGAAGGGACCCGCGAGGACGTAGAGCGTGCGATTGCCGCCGCGAACGAGGCCTGGTCGGGATGGGCGGCGCTCTCCGCGTTCGAGCGCGCCGCAGCAATGATCCGGATCGCGGAAATTATCGAGGAACGCCGCGACGACCTGGCGGAGACGTTGACCCTGGATCAGGGCAAGCCGCTTGCGGCCGAGGCCTACGACGAGGTCGATGAGCTCGTCGCCTACTTCGAGATGGCGAGCGCCGACGCGACGCGACTGGAGGGGGCCATGCCGCCCTCGGTAGACGCCAACAAGCGCGTCATGCTCTACAGGGTTCCGCGCGGGGTAGTCGGCGTGATCTCGCCGTGGAACTGGCCTTACACCATGCCGGCGGAGCTGATCGCGCCGGCGCTCGCTTGCGGCAACGCGGTCGTTTGGGTACCGGCTCCATCGACGTCCGTCTGTGCCGTCAAACTCGCTGAGTGCATCGTCGACGCCGGACTGCCATCAGGGGTCTTCAACATGATCACAGGCCCCGGCCCCGTCGTCGGGGACGAGGTGGCGGCCAATCGCGGCACCCAGGCGGTAGGCTTTATCGGCTCCATCGAGACCGGGCAGAAGGTGGCCGCGCGTGCCGCGGGGAAGACGCTCCTCCTGGAGATGGGGGGCAACGGACCGATGGTGATCCTGGACGATGCCGACCTCGGCGCCGCCGCGGAGGCGAGCCTCACCTCCGCCTTCCTCGGCGCCGGTCAAAGCTGCACCGCCGGGGAGCGGTTCCTGGTGCACGAGAGGGTCTACGACGCCTACCTCGACGGGCTTGGCAATGCGATCGAGTGCGGGATCAAACTCGGCGATCCCTTCGACCCGATCACCACGCTCGGCCCCCTCAACAACGAACCGACGGCCGACAAGATGGATCAGCACATCTCCGACGCGCTCGAGGGTGGCGCGGAATTGGTCTCCGGCGGGGCCCGCGCCGAGGGTTTCCCTACGGATCTCTACTACCGCCCGACCGTGTTGGGCAAGGTCACCGGTGAGATGCGCGTCTCGAGGGAGGAGACCTTCGGACCGATAGTCCCTGCGACCGTCATCCGCGGTGAGGAGGAAGCCATAAGGGCCGTCAACTCCTCGCCCTACGGCCTGCTCTCCGCGGTCTTTACCCGGGATCTGGCCAGAGGCTTGCGCTTCGCCGAGGCGGTGAGGACCGGGTGGGTCAACATAAACGCCTCATCCAACCATTGGGAGAGCCACCTTCCCTTCGGCGGGCGAGCGGGCTCCCGCTCCGGCGTAGGACGCGTCGGGGGACG
>JACCSM010000359.1 GCA_013698525.1 Rubrobacteraceae bacterium | reverse complement strand
ACCTTCCACGGTCCTGGCCAGATAGTAGGGTACCCGATCCTGCGCCTCAAAGTCCGCGACACTCACGCCTACCTCCGCGAACTGGAAGGGGTCCTTATCAGGGTGCTCGCAGACTACGGGCTCGAGGCTTGGCACCATCCGGAGTACACGGGTGTATGGGTGGGGGAGAACAAGATCGCCGCCATCGGCGTGAAGTTCTCTTCAGGTTGGATCACCTCCCACGGGTTCGCCCTGAACGTGAAGACAGACCTGAGCTGGTTCGACCGCATCACACCCTGTGGCATAAAAGAATTCGGCGTCACGAGTCTAAGACGGGAACTCGACCGGGAAATATCCCTCGCCGAAGTCGAAGAGAAGGTCGTCGACCGCTTTATCCAGATGTTTCGTTAGTTCGCTTACTGTCCGCAAGGACATCGCCTGTAACCTGACCACGACGGATGCAATGAAAGGAGACGAAGAATGCTCAGAGGCGTAGCGGTGGTCTGGATGCCTGTGCAGGACATAGAGCGGGCCAAGGGCTTCTACAGGGACACCCTGGGACTCCGGATCACGAACGAGGACGGAGAGTGGGCCGAGGTAGACGCCAACGGTCTCACGATCGGCCTCAACGGGCGCGAGCCCTCAGGGGCCGGTGTAGACGGCGGTCCGGTCGTTACCTTCCAGCCCGAGGGGAACCTGGAAGAGACGCTCGACGCCCTGAAGGGGCAGGGCGTCGAGGTCCCGGCCGGTATCTCCGAGCATCCTTGGGGCCGCGTGGCGACCTTCAAAGACTCCGAAGGCAACGACATACAACTCTACGAGTCGCCGAAGAACTAAGCTGTCAGCACGCTCAGGCCTGCGGCCTTCGCTCGCCAGCATTTCAGCCTATCAGCAAGAAACAACTAGCTGACACGCTGCTGTAGGCAGCGTGCTGACCAGCGCGATTTGCAGAAGTCGGCCTTCTGCAAATCGCTTTACGCGCTGCCTATCAGGATGCCCGAGGCGAAGACGAGCGCGCCGCCTAAAACGACCTGCATCGCCGACATGAGGAAGCTCATGTCGAAGTAGCGGTAGCGGATAGCGGAGATGGCGAGCAGCTCGACGCCAACGACCCCGAAAGCCACGTAGAGCGCCAGGTTGACATGGGGTATGAGGAAAGGCAGGGTGTGTAGGATGCCGCCGATGAACGTGGCGAAGCCCGTGATCGTACCCCGCAAGAACGGGCTCCCGCGCCCGGTTAGCGACCCGTCGTCCGAGAGCCCCTCCGAGAAGCCCATGCTGATCGCAGCCCCAACCGCGGCCGCTAGCCCGACCAGAAACGTGATCCGCGGATCCCTTGTCGCAAATGCCGTCGCAAACAACGGCGCCAGCGTGGAGACAGATCCATCCATCAAACCTACGAGGCACGGTTGAACTACCCGCAACACGAAGTTCTTGCTGTGCCCTGAGGACGTCATTTCCCGTCCTCCAAGTCCCAGTTGCTCTAGCCAAGCCGCCAAAAATCCGCCTCCCGTTCACACGACACCAGGCCCGCTTCATAATTCTAGCCACCCTCAGCAATATATCAAGAACGATTCTTGTTACTGGTTAATGGGAATCATTTGCGATAGGGAGACATGGTCAGGTACGCCCGGTCTATTCGATCACTCTGGCGGGTCTTACAGAGCTGTGCCACAGGCTCGAGCCTTGCGTACGATGATCCGTCAGCCTCTCAGTCCTTAAGCAAACAAGAGCTGACAAGCTGAAGTGCTGAAGTGCTATGACTGCCTCAGGCAGTCATGTACAGGTCGAGGTCTGCCTTCATGACCATCTCTTCGGCGTCGCGGCGGAGTTGGAAGCCGAGCTTCTTCGAGATACGTTGCATGGGGCGGTTGTCGAAGAGGATCTCTGCGGTGACACGCCTCAAACTCTCGGCGCGGCCGACCTCGAGGAGACGGCTCAGGAGCAGGGTACCGACGCCCTTGCACTGGAAGCGGTCGCTGACGAGGACCGAGAAATCCGCCTCGTCGAGGACGGCGCCGCGGCGGCTCAGGCGGGCTACGCCCATGATCTCAGGCTCCCCCGTCTCCGGGTCGGTTTGCTCGGCGACCAGCGCCATCTCGCGGTCGTAGTCTATAAAGCAGATGCGCGTCAGGCGCTCGTGGGCCGTGCGCTGGTCGAGGTTCATCATGTGGAAGTAGCGCATGTAGACGCTCTCTTCCGAGAGGGTCTC
>JACCSM010000333.1 GCA_013698525.1 Rubrobacteraceae bacterium | reverse complement strand
TATTCCTTAGGAATGATATACACCTTTTCCCCGGGCCGGACCATTCCGTAGCGCTCGCGGGCGGCGCGCTCGATACCGGCGGGCGTATTCAGCTCCTCTACAAGGCGCTCGTTCGCGATGTTTTGCGTCCGCGCCTTCTGCAGTTTCTGTTCGAGGGTGGGTATCTCGGCCCGGTTATGCAGTATGTCCTGGAGTGGTGGGACGTAGGAGGCGAGGAGCAGGCCCAAGAAGGCCGCGTAGATAACGACCACCAGCGGCCTCAGTCTCCTGGGTACACTCACCTCGGTCTCACCATGTTCCTTCTACACTTCCTCGCCCACCGTGGATACTTCGACGACGTTCGTCGAGCCTGGCACGGACCCTGCGGTCCCGCCTGTAAGGATAACCTCGTCGCCGTCCTCGAGGTGTCCGGCTTCCCTGGCGGCATCGATAGCCACCTTGAAGCGGGCCTCCAGGGAGCCTGCCTGTTCCCCGTGGATGGAGATCACACCCCACACCAGCGCGAGCATCCTGACGGTGTGCTCGATGGGGCTTATGGCCAGGATCTTGTTGGGCGGCCTGAAGCGGGCGACCCTTATGCAGGAGAGCCCGGTCTGGGTCGAGGTCAGGATGGCTTCGGCCTCGAGGTCTTCTGCGAGCTCGCAGGCCGCGTGGGTAACGGCATCGTAGCGGTCGCCTCGCCCCCAGGACGCGGAGGCCGGGATGTCCCGCCCGTAGTTGATAGCCCCTTCCGCGGCCCGGCAGATCCGCTCCATCTCTTGCACGCTCTGCATCGGGTAGCGTCCGACGGCCGTCTCCCCCGAGAGCATTACGGCGTCGGCCCGATCGAAGATGGCGTTGGCAACGTCAGAGACCTCGGCGCGCGTCGGACGGGGGTTCCGGATCATGGAGTCGAGCATCTGGGTGGCCACGATGACCGGCTTGCCGAGGCGCCTGCAGCGCGCCACCATGCGCTTCTGCTCTATAGGTACCCTCTCGGCAGAGAGTTCGACTGCGAGGTCCCCACGCGCGACCATAATCCCGTCCGAGGCTCCTATGATGTCCTCGATATTGTCTATGGCCTCGTGCTTCTCTATCTTGGAGATAACGGGCACGTTGCCGCCGAACTCCTTAATCCGCTCCTTGACCTCCCTGACCTCGTCCGCCGTTCGCACAAAGGACATCGCCACCCAGTCGGGGTGGAGCTCCTCCATCCCGAAACGCAGATCCTCGATGTCCTTGGGCGTGAGGCCCCTAATGGAGAGGGTAGAATCAGGGAAGTTGAGTCCCTTGTGGGATGAGACAGGGCCGCCTTCGAGGACCTCGCATACGACCTCGGCATTCTCGACGCTCTCGACCCGCAACCCGATGAGGCCGTCGTCTATAAGCAAACGATGGCCAGGGCGCACGTCGTCGGCCAGGTTCTCGTATGAGGTCGAGAGCCGGCTCGCGTCCCCCGTAAAGTCCCCGGGGGCGAGCACGATCCGGCTGCCCTCTACGAGCTCCGTCCCGCCCTCGACGTCGCCGGTCCGGATCTTTGGTCCCTGAATGTCCTGCAAAATGGCGACGTTGCGCCCGAGCTCCCTGGCGGCACCGCGTACGATCTCGGCGTTCTTCAGGTGCACGTTGTGCTCGCCGTGGGAGAAGTTGAACCTCGTTACGTCGACCCCGGCACGGACGAGCGACCCGATAGCCTCATCCGAGGAGGTGGCCGGGCCCAACGTCGCGACTATCTTCGTCCTGCGCAATGTCAGCCCCCCCTCCCCGGCTTCACCCTCGGGTTGAAAGCCGCCAGACCAGGATAGAAGGCAGAACGTCCAAGGGCCTCCTCTATGCGCAGGAGCTGGTTGTACTTCGCGACACGCTCGCCGCGGGCAGGCGCGCCGGTCTTGATCTGGCCCGCGTTCACGGCTACGGCGAGGTCGGAGATCGTCGCATCCTCGGTCTCCCCGCTGCGGTGGCTGATCATTGTCGTGTAGCCGGACTTGTGCGCGAGCTCCATCGTCTCGAACGTCTCCGTAAGCGTGCCGATCTGATTGACCTTTATGAGGATGGAGTTTCCGACGCCTTCGTCGATGCCGCGCGCTAATATCTTGGGGTTCGTAACGAAGAGGTCATCGCCGACGAGCTGGACCCTGTCTCCCAACCGCTCTGTGATCATGGCCCACCCGTCCCAGTCGTCCTCGGCGAGGCCGTCTTCGATGCTCAGTATGGGATATTCGTCGCACAGCCCAACGTAGTAGTCCACCATCTCCTCCCTGGAGAGCTTGTTACCCTCGCCGGCAAGGTCGTACTCGCCGCTCTCGTAGAACTCGGAGGCGGCAGGGTCGAGCGCGAAGGCTATCTGGTCCCCCAGGGAGTATCCGCTCCTCTCGACGGCCTCCGAGATGAGCCCGAGCGCCGCGCCGTTACTCTCCAGGTCGGGCGCGAAGCCACCCTCGTCGCCGATGCCTCCGGAGAGCCCCCGCTCGGCAAGGAGTTTCTTGAGCACCTGGTAGATCTCAGCGACCGAGCGGAGCGCCTCCGCGTAGGTGTCGAAACCCACGGGTACGACCATGAACTCCTGAAAGTCCACGTTGTTGGCCGCGTGGGCGCCGCCGTTCATGATGTTGGCGCAAGGGACCGGAAGGGTGTAAGCACCAGCCCCTCCAAGGTAGCGATACAGCGGGAGTGCAGCGGCTTCCGCGGCGGCCTTCGCCGCCGCCAGCGAGACGCCGAGGATCGCGTTGGCCCCGAGACGGCCCTTGTTATCGGTGCCGTCGGCTTCGATCATAGCAAGGTCGAGGGTCCTCTGGTCAGCGGCGTCGAGCCCGAGTACCACCTGTGCCAGCTCGGTGTCCACGTTCTCGGTGGCGTCCAGTACGCCCTTGCCGCCGTAACGCTCCCCCTCCCCGTCCCGCAGTTCGACGGCCTCGTTCTGGCCGGTCGAGGCACCCGAGGGGACCGAGGCCCGGCCGACGAAACCGCTCACCGTGGCCAGCTCCACCTCGACCGTCGGATTTCCCCTGGAGTCCAGGATCTCACGCCCGTGGACAGCGACGATCTCCGTCATTATCCTCCCTTTG
>JACCSM010000266.1 GCA_013698525.1 Rubrobacteraceae bacterium | reverse complement strand
CCCCTGGTAGACCGTTCGACAGCCTTCGCGTGGACCTCGACCATGGCGGCCCGCGAGGGGCCGACGTTGTCGAAGGCGCCACACTTTATGAGCGATTCGATCGTGCGCTTGTTGTAGGTCTTCGGGTCGATGCGCTCACAGAAGTCGAAGATGTCCTCGAAGGGACCGTCCTCCTCCCTGGTGGCGATGATCGAGTCGACACAAGAGTCCCCGACGTTCTTGACGGCGGAGAGCCCGAAACGGATGGTCTCGCCAACCACAGTAAAGCGGCGCCCGCTCTCGTTCACGTCTGGCGGGAGGACCTGTATCTTCATCGCCCTTGCCTCGGCGACGTACTGGGGTACCCTGTCCTTGGTGTTCATCACGCTGCTCATGAGGGCCGCCATGTACGCCTCGGGGTAGTGGGCCTTGAGATAGGCGGTCTGGAAGGCCAGGAACGAGTAGCACGCGCTGTGGCTCTTGTTGAAAGAGTATCCTCCGGCCTTCTCCATCCAGTTCCACAGCTCCTCGGCGCCCTCCGTAGAGACGCCGCTCGCCGCGCAACCGGCCATGAACTTGTCCTTGAGCGTGGCCAGCATCGCCGCGTTCTTCTTGCCTATGGCCTTGCGCAGCGTGTCGGCCTCACCCGGAGTAAATCCTCCCAGAGCCTTGGAGATCTCCATCAGCTGTTCCTGGTAGGCGGCAACGCCGTAGGTAGGCTCCAGGATCGGCTTTAGTCGCTCGTCCAGGTACTTGACGCTCTCGGGGTTGTGCTTGCCGCGCTTGAAGGTGGGGATGTAGTCCATCGGGCCGGGCCTGTAAAGGGCATTCATGGCGACGAGATCGTCGAAGCGGTCGGGCCTGACCTCCTGGAGCATCCGCTGCATCCCACTCGACTCGAACTGGAATACCCCGAAAGTGTCTCCCCTGGCGAAGATCTTCAAAGTCTTCTCGTCGTCCAGGGGGATCGAACGTATGTCAGGCTCCTCCCCGCCGCCACGCCGGATCGTCTCTAGGGTCTCTTCGATCACATCGAGGTTCCTCAAGCCGAGGAAATCTACCTTGAGCAGCCCCAGGGCTTCCACGTCGGACATGGGATGCTGGACCATAACGGACCCCTCGTCCCTGGCGACGCGTTGCAGCGGCACTATGTCGGTGAGCGGCTCCTCCGAGATGACGACGCCTGCGGCGTGGGTCCCCGCGTGGCGGGCGAACCCCTCTATCTCGAAGGCGGTGTCGAGTACCCGCTTCGCGGCCTCATCCTGCTGTACGAACTGGATGATCTCGCGCGCGGGACCAGGGTGTTTGTCCCCTGCGACGTAGGAGCCGCTCTCCTGGCGCAGCACGTCCCTGAGCGTGGTCCCGACGGGCTTCTCGGGGATGAACTTGGCTAGCTTGTCCGTATCCGAGTAGGGATACTGGTAGATCCGCCCCGAGTCCCTGATGGCCGCCTTCGCGCCGATGGTCCCGAACGTTATGATCTGGGCGACGTGATCGATGCCGCCGTACTTGTCCGTGACGTAGCGCATCACCTCCGAGCGTCCGGAGACAGAGAAGTCTATGTCCACATCTGGCATGTTGATACGGTCAGGGTTCAGAAAGCGCTCGAAGAGCAGAGAATATTCCAGGGGGTCGAGGTCCGTGATCTCCAGCGCGTAGGCGACGATGGAGCCGGCCGCGGATCCCCGGCCAGGACCGACCGCGATCTTCCTGTCTTTGGCATACTTCACGAAGTCCCAGACGATCAGGAAGTAGTCCGCAAAACCCATCTTCCCGATAGTCTCCAGCTCGAACTCAAGCCTGCCGAGCACCTCGCGACTCTTCGCCCGTCCGCCGTAACGCTTTTCAAGGCCCCGCTCGCACTGCTCTCTGAGGTACTGGTCTGCGGTGTACCCTTCTGGCTTTGGGAAGTTCGGCAGGCGCGTCTTGCCGAGTTCGATACCGACGTCCTCGACGCTCTCGACGACTTTGATGGTGTTCTCCAGCGCCTCGGGATGGTCGGGGAAGATCCTGGCCATCTCATCTACGGTCTTGACGTAGAATTCCTCGCCCGAGAACTTCATCCTGTTGGGGTCGTTGTAGAACTTGCCGGTCCCGATGCAAAGCAGCACGTCGTGCATCCTGGCGTCGCTTCTCGTAGTGTAGTGCGAGTCGTTGGCGGCGACAAGCGGAATATCTGTCTCTTGGTGGAGCTTTACCAGACCCTCGTTGACGCGCCGCTGCTGCTCGATGCCGTGGTCCTGCATCTCCAGATACACATCGTCGAAGATCTCCGCGTACTCGAGCAAGAGCCTTCGCGCCTCATCGGGACGCCCCTCCAGTATCCTGGTAGGCACCTCCGCCGAAAGACAGCCCGAGAGGCAGATGATCCCACGCCCGTGCTTCCGCAACATCTCCATATCGACCCGGGGCTTGTAGTAGAAGCCCTCCAGAAACCCGCACGTCGAGAGCTTCATGAGGTTCCTGTAGCCCTCGGCGGTCCTGGCGATCAGGGTTAGGTGGTAATAAGGGGCCCTGCTCCTGTCCTTACGGTCGGCCGTGACGTAGACCTCACAGCCCACGAGGGGCTTTATACCGGCTTCTCTGGCCTCCTTGTAGAACTTGACGGCCCCATACATCACGCCGTGGTCCGTAAGCGCGAGCCCCGGCATCCCCTGGTCCTTCGCAAACGAGATGAGGTCCCCAATACGGCTCGCCCCGTCGAGCATCGAATACTCTGAATGACAGTGCAAGTGCGCAAACGCGCCGCCCGACGTAACCGCCAATCTTCCTCCCTCTACTCCCGGGTTTCGGCGACGCCCCCGAAAAGAGCGCCGCCGGTCGCCTGTTCTCCCCGTCGATACCCGACGCGGGCTACTATAAGGCACGCCACCGTAGGTTGTCCACACCACCTCGACCACAAGTTGAGGCATGTTTTGCAGGACTTTTCAGGCCAGCCGAAGGCTGGCCAGCACGCTGGCTTCGCCAGCTTGTCAGCATTTCAGCTTGTCAGAATTTCAGCACGCTTCGGCCTACGGCCTCCGCTTGTCAGCAGGTCAGCCAGATCTTGCGCACGCGAAAGCTGAAGTGCTGACAAGCGCCCGACAGGGCGCGTGCTGACTAGCTGAAGTGCTTACTCTTCGTCGTCCTTCCACAGAAACCAGTTCAAAGCGATCTGGGCGCTGAGGACGGCGAAGAGGAGGGCGAAGAGGCCGTGGGAAAAGTCGTGGCGCCAGGCGGTATAGACGACGAGGGCGCAGGAGACGGCGAGAGCTGAGACGACGAAGAGGAAGGTGACCCCGAGCACCACAGCACGGAGTGCCCGTCTGACGATCCCGTCCTGGCGGCTCTGCGGCAGGCCGGCGCCACGCGCCACGTTTTCAGTCCTTTTTCCCTGAGCTGGTGGAGGACTCGGCCGGCTTCTCTTTGCTCTTCTTGTCTTCTGAGCCTGATCCCTTATCCCCGTTGGTGCTCTTGGAGGTATCCTTCTGTGCTGCCTCTTTCGGGCCCTTCTTGCTGTAGTCTGTGGAATAGAAACCCGAGCCCTTGAACGAGATACCGACGGGATGGAGGACTTTCCTGACCGGCGCGCCGCACTCGACGCAGGACGCGAGGGGGTCTTCGGACAGCTTCTGCATCACGTCGAAGACGTGCCCGTTCTCACACTTGTATTCGTAGATCGGCATCCAGCCTCCATTTTAGGTGCTCGTGAATCCCAATTATACAGGCTGGATAGACTTTCGGTCCCGCCCCGGCGGTTATCTGGGTCGCCGGTGGGGGTCGAGTTCCCCCGAGCCGAAGTCCTCCCTCAGGTGCTCTCGGGCGGCCTCGACGAGCCTGGGATCAGCGCAGATCTCCTCTATCTCGAGGGGCGTTGCGTTGCGCCGCACGTACTCCTCCTGTACCACGTCACCAAGGTGCGCCCCTTCGCCCAGGCGGTGGATGATGTACTCGATGACCCTCTCCTCCCGGGCTGAAGGCTGATTGCCGCCGAACAACCTGTCCCAGAAAGATCTCTTCCTCTCTTCCGGCACTCGAGTCCTCCTTGTTCCTGGTCCGAAGACGCCAGTAGTGTGCGCCCACAGTATACCGACCGGCAGAAACCCCCCGCAAAACGGTCCGGGCCGACGCTACGCCTGCGCGCGAACGCCGACGAGCGACTCGGCGATCTGGACGGCGTTCGTCGCCGCGCCTTTGAGCAGGTTGTCGGCCACGCACCAGTACTGGACTACGTTACCCTCGACACGTACCCGCCCGACGTAGGTTCCCTCTTCTCCGGAGACCTCAAGCGGCGTGGGGAAGTCGTCCGAGACCTCGACGCCGGGCGCCGCTCCTAGCGCTTCGAGCACTTCGGGGAGCTCAGCCTCACGCTCCGTCTCGACGTAGACGCTCTCGGCGTGGCCCGTGTGGACCGGGATCCTGACGGCGGTCGCGAACAAGGGAAGGTCTGGTAGAGACAGGATCTTACGGGTCTCCTCCCGCATCTTGGTCTCCTCGGTGGTGTAGCCGTCGTCGCCGAAGCCGCCGATCTGGGGTATTGCGTTCCCGACTATGGGCCTGGGGAACGCATCCTCCCTGCCGTTCTCCAGAGCCTCGACCCCGCTGCGTCCCGCGCCGGAGACCGCCTGGTAGGTCGAGACGACGACCTTCTTCAGGCCGAACTCGCGCGCGAGCGGCGCCAGCGTGACGACCATCTGGGTGGTTGAGCAATTGGCGTTGGCGATAAGGCCTTCGTGGCCTTCGAGCGAAGCCACGTTCACCTCGGGGACGACGAGCGGCACCTTCGGGTCGAGCCTGAAGTCGCTGCCGTTGTCGATGACGACTGCGCCGCGCGAGATCGCCTCATCGGCGAGCTGGACGGCGGCCCCCTTCTCCCCTTCCGTACCGGCGAAGAAGGCGATGTCAACGCCCTCGAAAGCCTCCGGCTCGGCCACCCCGACCTCGAACGTCTCCCCAGCGAGGACCGCGCTACGGGCGCTCCTTGCAAGGATCCGCAACTCTTTCAGCGGAAAGTCCCTGCGCCTCAGCTCGGCGACCAGCCTGTCCCCCACGAGCCCGGCCCCGACGACCGCCACCGTATACCCATCACTCATAAGATCCTCCACACCAAACTACCTGAAACCTACAGCGCCTTGTGCGCGATGTCCAGCAAGTCCCAGACCACGCCGCTCGCCGTGCGTTGCGGACCCGCTCCAGGCCCGCGCACGGTGAGGGTAACATCCGAGTAGCGGCGCGTGCGGAAGTCGAAGACGTTCTCGGGGCCGCTTATGGGCCCGAAAGGGCTCTCCACCGGCGTGTCCTGCAGGCCGACCGTAATGGGGCCCTCCTTCGGGATACGGACCAGGTAGCGGAGCATGTGGAGTTCCTCGACGGCAAGGAGGCGCGCGGCGAAAGCCTCATCGTGCTCGGGGAGACGCTCCATAAACTCCTCCAGCGGGACGTCTTCTAGGCCTACCGGGACCAGTGACTCGTAGGGGATCTCCTCGGGTTCTATCTCCCTTCCCATCATGCGCGCCAGGATGATGGCTTTGCGGGCCACGTCGAGCCCCGAGAGGTCGTCGCGAGGGTCGGGTTCGGCGTAGTGGAGATCTACAGCCTCCCGCACCGCCTCGGAGAACGACCGGCCACCCTCGACCGCGCTCATGACGAAGCCGAGGGTGCCGCTCGGGCTCGCCTGTATCTCCAGTATTTCATCCCCCGTCTCCAGCAGGCCTTCCATGGTCGAGATTATGGGCATGCCGGCCCCGACCGTGGCCTCGTGCCAGAGACGGTCAGGGATCATGCGCATTAGCTGGCGGTACTGGGCCGTGCTGCCAGAGAGCGGTCCCTTGTTGGAGAGCACGAGGTAGGCCCCGCCCCTTATCCCGAGCAGGTCGAGGTCGAAGGTGCCGCCATGCACGGCCACGTCGACGATTACGCGCGTGAAGCCCGGTTCGGGCTCCGAGCCGAGCACGCCTTCGAGCGGTTCGACGCCAAGCTCGGCGAGCGTGCCGCCTTCCTCCTTGAGACGTATCGCCTGCGGGAGCGACTCCTCACCGACAAGCGCACCCGAAGTATCCGAGACGGCGCGGTACCTCACCTCGATGCCGCGGCGTTCGAGCCAGCGTTTGCGCTCTTCCAGGACTATCTGGGCGACGGCCCGCCCAACGTGCCCGAGGCCGAGCTGGACTATCTCCAGCCGCCTCACGCCACCTCTTCGCCGACGAAGTCCCCTGCGGGTGGGATCAGCCGGGCATGAAGCGCGCGCAGCGCATCGAGTCCAACGTCGGCGGAAACCACGAACACGAGCCCGGCGGCCGCGATGCCGAAGTGCTGTACTGGGATACCGGCTTCACGCAGGCAACGCCTGCCGCGCTCGAGATCCTCGTCGTCCGGCGAGCCGATGCAGACGACCATAGCAGCCCGTCCCTCGCGCCCGTCCGTACAAGGGATCTCCATGGCCACGTTCTGCCTGAGCGCCACGCAGCGGACGCCGGACCCGGGATCGAAGCCCGTAACGTGCGTGCCCGCGCCTTCCGGCGCGAACGTGTTACGGACGAAGACCTCGATGCCAGCCTCGGAGGCAGGCTCCATCGTCCTCGGATGCAGGACCTTCGCGCCGAGGCCGGCGAAGATACCTGCCTCCCTGTAAGAGAGGCGCGGCATCAGGGAGGCGTCGGGGACAAGACGCGGGTCGGCGTCGAGGACGCCGTCGACGTCGGACATGATCCAGACCTCATCAGAGTCGAGCGCCCTCCCCAAAACCGTCGCAGAGAGGTCAGATCCCCCCCTGCCCAGCGTCGTGGGCACCCCCTCTAGCGAGCGTCCTACGTAGCCTGGCACGACCGCGACGAGCCCTGATTCGAGTAGCGGTGAGACGTAGCGCGCCGCGCGTTCGCGTGTGGCGGCTGGGTCCACCTCGGCCTCTCCGAAGCGTGTGTCTGTGGCTATCGGGTCGGCGGCGACGACCCTCGAGGGAATACCCTGGCTGCTGATCGCCCCGGAAAGAATCTCCGCTGACAGGATCTCTCCGTAGACTGCGATCTCATCCCGGCGCGCCTTCACGTTGTCGTAAGGAGCCCCGATGACCTCTTCGAGCTCACCGAGCAGGTCGACCACGCGCCCTTCGACCGCAGGCAGATGTTCGGCGTCCACGGCCTCGCGGGCGGCGTGCAGGTGCCTTTCGGCCAGCATGCGGCGGAGCTCAGCGATGGAGGCCTCGTGCGGCTCGCCGTCGTGGGTCCGCTTTGCCCAACCCGAGCTCTTCCTGGCGTAGCCGAGGAGGGTGTCGGTCGTGCCGCCCATCGCAGAGACGACCACGGCCACAGGGTTACCCCTGGCAGCCTCGGCGGCGATACGGGCGGCGCGAACGAACTGTGCGCCGCCTCCGACCGAGGTACCCCCAAACTTTATGACCAGGGGTCTCTCCAAAAGGGTCACGCTCCGTTCAGCGCTGTATCGAGATCGTACAGAATGTCGTCGATAGACTCGAGGCCGACGGAGAGCCTTATGTAGTCATCCGTGACTCCGGTGGACTTCTGCTCGTCGACCGAGAGCTGCGAGTGGGTCGTCGATGCAGGGTGTATGACCAGGCTCTTCGCGTCCCCGACGTTCGCCAGGAGACTGTGCAGCTCGAGCCCGTCTATAAAGCGCTTGCCAGCCTCGAGGCCGCCTTCGATGCCGAAACCGAGGATCGCACCGAATAGACCTTCCTTGTGGTACTTCGCCGCCAACTCGTGCGAAGGATGGTCTTCGAGGCCTGGGTAGTTGACCCAGTTGACCTTGGGATGGCCCTGCAGGAACTCGGCGACGGCCTGCGCGTTCGTCGAGTGGCGCTCCATCCGCAAGGGTAGCGTCTCGAGTCCCTGCAGGAAGAGGAAGCTGTTGAACGGGCTGAGGGCGGGACCCCAGTCCCTGAGCATCTGGACCCTGGCCTTCAAGATAAACGAAAGCTCGCCGAGGGTGGGGTAGATCTCCAACCCGTGGTAGGAGGGGTCTGGTTCGGTGAACCCGGGGAACTTGCCATTGTCCCAGGGGAAGGTGCCGCCGTCCACTATGACACCGCCAATCGACGTGCCGTGCCCGCCGATGAACTTGGTCGCAGAGTGGACCACGATGTCCGCCCCGTGCTCTAGGGGGTTGACCAGGTAGGGCGATGGCAGGGTGTTGTCGATAATGAGCGGGACACCGGCGTCGTGCGCCACAGCCGCAGCCCCCTCGATATCCAGGGAGTTGAGCGCGGGGTTCCCTATGGTCTCAGCGTACAAGGCTTTAGTCCTGTCGGTGATCGCCGCGCGTAGACTATCAAGGTTCGTCGAGTCTGCGAACTTCACGTCGATACCGACCTTGGGCAGCGTGTAATGGAACTGGTTGTAGGTGCCGCCGTAGAGCTCCGCCGCGGAGACGATCTCATCGCCAGCCCCCATGATGTTCAGGATCGCAAGCGCCTGGGCGGCCTGGCCCGAGGCCGTCCCGAGCGCGCCTACGCCCTTCTCCAACGCGGCGACCCGCTTCTCGAAGACGTCGGTCGTGGGGTTCATGATCCTGGTGTAGATGTTGCCCTCTTCGGCGAGCGAGAACAGGTTCGCCGCATGCTCCGTGTCGTTGAAGACGTAGGAGGTCGACTGGTAGATGGGTACGGCCCTCGCCGTCGTTGCCGAGTCGACCTCCTGCCCGGCGTGCAACGCCAGGGTGTCGAACCCGTAGTCGCGCTCCTGGATCTTCTGGTCTGCGGTGTCGGTCATTGTCGCTCCCTCTTTCGCTCAGGTTTCAGCTCTTATGGTTCTTGCTTATGAACGGTTCTACCGCTTCTGTGAGTTCTTTCCAGTCCTTCAGGAAGGCGTCGTGACCGCTCTTGGTATCAATCTCGGCGTAGTGCGCTTGTGCCCCCGCCGCTCTTGCCTTCTCTGCAGCATCCCACACCTCGGCAGCGGGGAAGAGCCAGTCGCTCGTGATCCCCACGAAGAGTACCTCAGCCTCGATACGCGAGTAGGCCTCTTCGTCTGACTCGTAGCCGCTGGCAACGTCGTAGAGGTCCATCGCCCTCGAGAGGTAGAGGTAGGAGTTGGCGTCGAAGCGGCCAGAGAGCTCGCTCCCCTGGTAGTGCAGGTAGCTCTCGATCTCGAACCTCCCGCCGAACTCGGGGTGCAGCGCGGGACGCCCGGCGGGCCTCCGGCCGAATCTCTCCCACTGACCAGCGGCGCTCTGGTAGGTCATCATCCCCGCCATCCTGGCGATGGCGAGCCCCCTGTCTGGCCTCCTTTCTGTACTGTAGTAGTCGCCACCACGCCAGTCAGGATCGGCCATAATGGCGCGGCGTCCGATCTCGCTCATCCCGACGCCCTGCGGCCCGAGAGCCCCCGTGGCGGCCACGGGTACGGCCTTCTCCACGAAGTCGGGGAATTCGACGGCCCACTCGAGCGCCTGCTGCCCGCCGATGGAACCGCCGGCAACGAGGGCCAATTTTCGCACGCCCAGGGCGTCGAGCAACCGCCGCTGC
This sequence comes from Rubrobacteraceae bacterium, assembly GCA_013698525.1. Classification (GTDB taxonomy): domain Bacteria; phylum Actinomycetota; class Rubrobacteria; order Rubrobacterales; family Rubrobacteraceae; genus Rubrobacter_D. The sequence continues at coordinate 505 of JACCSM010000266.1, read as the reverse complement.
GCCCTGACCATGTCCCTGATCGTGACCACTGGAAAGCGCATCCCGTAAGGTCGCCGCGTCCCCGGTTCTGCGGAGGCCGGACCGGTGCTGCCAGAGCAACCTCCGAGGACGTTCGAGCAGACGACAAAGTACTCTTCGGTGTCTACGGCCAGCCCTGGCCCGACCATCGGGTCCCACCAACCTCCGCGCCTGTACCCTTCGGAGGAGCCGCCCGCGGCGTGCGAGTCTCCGGTCAGGGCGTGGACGAGCAATACGGCGTTGTCGGCGGCGTCGTTGAGCTCGCCCCAGGTCTCGTACGCGAGGGTGACAGCCTGCAGGCTTCCCCCGAGTTCGGGCTCGAAGGAGCCTATGCGATGGTATCGTAGGGCCGGGGCGTGGCTAGCGCCGGCCCCTTGGTCTAGTGTCATACTCGGTAGTAATGCGGCCTCCTTCTGTGATCGGGTTCTACGCCTCTCGCGCAACCCGCTCGTAGAAGAGGCTGCCCACCTCTCCCCACATCTTCCAG